>CAXGRO010000029.1:0-18844 GCA_964012055.1 uncultured bacterium | reverse complement strand
GCTCTCTTCGGCCGAGGGGTTCTTTGCTTCCGACATTCGCGGCGACCCTTCTTTCTTGCTCGAACAGGACGGGCGTACGCTCAAGGCCGGCGACGTGACGGAGGACAACGAAATTGACGAGGACGATATCAACGCCATCGACGCGGCCTGGGGCACCGATTCGAGCAAGTCGAATTTTAAGCAGGCCGACCTCAACAACGACAGCCGGGTGGGGGTGGAGGATTTGACGGTGACCTCCTCCAACATCAGCAACAGCACGGGGTTTGGGGCGCCGCCGGTGTTTAAGCGGGCGGTGTGGGGCGGCAATGCGGAGGCCGGTTTGGAAATTGTGGCGCCGAATTTTGCCGGCGAGTGGCGCCAAGGGGCCGAGATTGAACTGGTGTTTATGGCGCGCGATTTGGGTGATTTGGCCGGTTATGGTTTGGATTTGAGTTACGACGCGGCGGACGTGGAGTTGCTGG
Organism: uncultured bacterium; assembly: GCA_964012055.1. GTDB lineage: Bacteria > Latescibacterota > UBA2968 > UBA8231 > UBA8231 > CAXGRO01. Next base: position 18,383 of record CAXGRO010000029.1, on the reverse strand, counting down.
ACAGGGTCATTGCGGTGGGCGAGGTGTTTGGCGAAAATCCCAAGGGGTATTTTCACCGCTTAGACCAGGGCGCGGGGCGCATTTCGGTGGCCGGGGCGCGGCGCGGCAAGGAGTGGTCGGCGGCGGGCGAGGGCGAGTTGTTGCGGCTGCAGGTGCGTTTGCTGAGTGACGGGTTTCCGCAGTCGCTGCAATTGGAGGGAGGGACTTTGTTGAGTTCGCAATACGAGGTTACTCAGTTGCGGCTGCGCAAAGACCCGGCGCTGCTGGCGATTCCGCGGGATTTTAAGCTGGGACAGAATTACCCCAATCCGTTTAACCCGAGTACGACGATTCCGTTTAATGTGCCGGCGCTGGATTTGTTGTTGGGGCAGGTGGGGGCGCGGCCGGTGTCGGTGGTGATTTTTAATGCGCTTGGGCAGCAGGTGCGGACGTTGGTCGAGGGGGAGATGTGGCCGGGGTATTATCGGTCGGAGTGGGACGGGATGGATGGGAGTGGGCGGACGGTGGGGTCGGGGATGTATTTTTATCGGGTGCGGGTGGGGGAACAGGCGCGGGTTGGGAAGATGACGTTGATAAAATAAAAAGAAGATCTAGTTTTTTGTTTGGGTGGCGGGGGCTTGGGCGCCATCGGGAGGTGGCCTTGCCTCTGGAGCTTTGTGAGGCCCTCGGGTGCCTGCCCGGCACAACTCCCTATGAATTAATTCTACCCCTCCAACTATCTGCGAGATTGCTGCGTTGGTAATAATCCAGCGCTTGTAGGGGGGCATTAGAAGAATAGGGTGATCGTTTGGGCGTGATCGAGCAGGGCGTGGGCGGTCATGGGTGGGCCTCCTGTCGCTGTTGCGCCAGTTTGCGGCGCAAATCGTCCAGATCGTCGAGGTCAATTTGTTCGTCTTCGACCAGGCGGGCCAAGAGTTGGTCGGTGGAGCCGTGGAAAAGGCGCTGTATGAGGTTTTGCAGGGCCGAGGTTTGCACCTCTGCTTGGAGGACCAGGGCGCGAAAGACTTTGGCTTTGCCCTGTTTGTAAAAGTCGACGTAGCCTTTTTTCTGCATGATACCGAGCAGGGTGCGGATGGTGGAGCCGGCCAATTTGTCGTCGAGTTGGGTCTGTATGTCTTTGACGGTGGCGTCCCCCAAGTTCCAGATGACGTCCATGATTTGATTTTCGCGGGGGGTGAGTCTTTCTTGTTTGGGGCGCGGCATGTTGGGCTCCTTTAATGCAGCTGATTTTTAGTGCTAATTAATTAGCAATTGATTGTGCGAACAAATTAGCAGAAAGGGATTGCTCATGTCAAGAAAAGTGCTAATTATTTCGCGGAAAGCTGAAAAAAGCTTGAGTGCGGGTTGGGGTTGTGCTAGTTAACAATGTGTTTTATCGTAAGAAATGATAATTTTGTGATTAGGGATTAAAACTGCGCTAGGAGAGAGCGGAAATCATAGGATAAGTAATGAGTGAGCAGAATTTGGAGGAGCAGATTGGGTTTATTGTGGAGATTGATCAGTTGAAGCAGGTCTTTCGGCAGACGGTGTTGCCGGCGGATAAGCGGCGGGAGAATGATGCGGAACACTCGTGGCATTTGAGTATAATGGCCGTGTTGTTGGTGTGGCATGCGGTGGAGCCGGATTTGGATTTGTTGCGGGTCATCAAGATGCTGCTTATTCACGACATCGTGGAGATAGATGCCGGGGACACCTTTGCCTACGACGAAGCGGGGCATGAAGATAAGGAAGAGCGCGAACAAGCCGCCGCCGACCGCCTGTTCGGCCTGCTGCCCGCCCAACAGGCCGCCGAGTTGAGAACTTTATGGGACGAATTTGAAGCGCGCCAAACCCCCGAAGCCAAATACGCCGCCGCTCTCGACCGCCTGCAACCCCTCCTGCTCAATTTCCACGCCGGCGGCCAAACCTGGCTCTCCCACAACGTCAAATACGACCAAGTAATCGCCCGCAACCGCCACATCGAAGAGGGCGCCCCCGCCCTATGGCAATACGCCCAGAGGATGATAGACAAAGCTGTGGAGTTAGGAAGATTAGAAAAGTAAAACGAAGATTACAAGAACCGTTCCAACTCCCATTTATCCGCCCACACCTTATCCAACCGCACCTTCAAACACACATCGTTGTCTTCATACCGCGTCTCCAACACCTCCCCCTGCGCGTGTAATTGCGCCAACAACCGCCCCTCGTGTTGCGGAATCTGCAAATCCAACGTTACCGCCGTCTGCAAACAAAAGTCGCAAATGCGCTCGCGCAACTCGTCTATGCCCAAATGCTGCATGCCCGAAACCGCCACCGCGTCGTCGCGCTCGCGGCAAGTTTGGACCACCGCTTCCGCCCCTTGCTCGGCCTGGTCGATCTTATTGTAGACCATCAGCGTCGGGTAGTCTTGCAATTCTAAGTCTTGCAGCACCTGGTCCACCGTTTCCACATGGCTCTCGTAATTGGGGTGGCTGATGTCGACGACGTGGAGCAACAGATCGGCGTCGACGGCATCTTCCAGCGTAGAGCGGAAGGAGGCGAAGAGGTGGTGGGGCAGGCGCTTGATAAAACCCACCGTGTCGGTGAGCAAAATCTGGCGGTTGTGGCCCAGATCTACGGTGCGGGTGGTCGAGTCGAGGGTGGCAAAAAGCTGGTCCTGCACCAGCACCTCGGTGCCGGAGAGCGCGCGCATGAGGGTGGACTTGCCGGCGTTGGTGTAGCCCACCAGGGCCACCTTAAAGGCGTCCTGGCGGCGCTTGCGCGCCACCGAGCGCTGGGTGCCTATCTTGGCCAGCTTGGCGCCCAGGGTGCCGATGTTGCGGCGGATCATGCGGCGGTCGGTTTCCAGCTGAGTTTCGCCGGGGCCGCGCACGCCGGCGCCGCCCATGCCGCGAATGGCGCCGCCGCCGGCCTGGCGCGACAGGTGGGTCCACTGGCGAGTGAGGCGCGGCAGCAGGTAGTTGAGCTGGGCCAGTTCCACCTGCAATTGGGCGGTGCGGGTGCGGGCGTGGCGGGCGAAGATGTCGAGGATGACGGCGCTGCGGTCGAGAACGCGGCCGTCGGTGAGGGTTTCGAGGTTGCGCATTTGCGCCGGCGACAGCTCGTTGTCAAAGACAATTACTTCGGCGCTCAGATCGCGCGCCAGGGCTTTGACCTCTTGGACTTTGCCCTTGCCAATGTAGTAGGTGGGGTCTATGCGGTCGCGCGATTGGAGCACGCGGTCGGCCTCCGCCAGCATGGCGGTGTCGGCCAGGCGGCCCAGCTCGTCGAGCGAGTCCTCGGCTTCCCAGGCGGCCATGCGCGGCAGGGACACGCCTACCAGCAGGGCCTTCTGGCGTTTTTTGGGGTCGGGTGTCTCTTGCAAATACGCGTTCTTTCGCTAAGGTGTGGGTAGCGGCGTAACTATGTGGTGAATTATACGCGTATCTTGACACTTGTCAAGCGAACGGCTAAAATGGTAATAGCCGTTGCTGGCGACGCCGAGCGTCTGGCAATGGTCCATCCATTTCACTGGAGTTTTCCTTGAGCGCATCGCTTCCCGAAGCCGAACAAATTGAAGGCCTTATTACGCCGGAAGAGATCGAGATTGTGCCGCTGCGCAATACGGTGGTTTTTCCCTATATGCCGCAGCAGCTCACGGCGTCGCGCCCCCCAACTATACAGGCGATTGAGACGGCGATGGAGGGCGACAGCCTCATTGGCGTGTTTGCCCAGCGCGACGGCGAACTCGAAGAACCCGCCGTGGCTGATCTCTACGCGGTGGGCACGGTGGCCAAAATTCACCGCCTGTGGCGCATGCCCGACGGCAGTGTGCGACTGATTGTGCAGGGCATGGCGCGGGCGGCGCTGGGGGAGGCGCTGCAGGACAAACCTTATATCAAAGCGCGGATTTCGCGCCTGGAAGACGAGGGGGATAGCGCCTCCATGGCGGTGGAAGCCCTTACCCGCACCATGGCCAGCCAGTTTCAGGCCATTGTCGACATGACCTCGCACCTGCCCGAGGAGTTGCAGGTGATGGGCATGAACATCGACCACCCGGGCCGGCGCGCCGACTTTATTGCCGCCAATATGGATTTGCAGGTGAGTGAGTTGCAAAAGTTGTTGGAACTGACCGACGTGGAGGAGCGGCTCAAATACCTCACCGAATTGCTGGCGCGCGAGGTGGAAATTCTCGAAGTGGGGGCCAATATTCAGGCCCAGGTGCAGGAAAAACTGGGGCGCTCGCAGCGCGAGTATTATTTGCGCGAACAGCTCAAACACATCCAAAAGGAATTGACCGGCTCCGATCCCTCGGTGGCCGAGTTGGAAGAAGTGCGCGAACAGCTCGACGCCCTGGAATTACCCGAAGAAGTGCGCCAGGAGGCCGAGCGCGAGTTGGGGCGGCTGGAAAATATGATGCCGGCCTCGCCCGAGTATTCGGTGGCGCGCACCTACCTCGACTGGATCATCGCCTTGCCGTGGGCGGCGCCCAGCCCCGACCGCCTGGAATTGGACGAGGCCGCCCGGGTGCTGGCCGAGGATCACTTTGGCCTCGACAAAGTAAAGGAACGAATTTTGGAGTACCTGGCGGTGCGTCGTTTGCGCCCCGAAATGAAGGGCCCCATTCTCTGCTTTGTGGGGCCGCCCGGGGTGGGCAAGACGTCGCTGGGGCGCTCCATTGCGCGGGCGCTGGGGCGCGAATTTGCGCGCATATCGCTGGGCGGGGTGCACGACGAATCCGAGATTCGCGGTCACCGGCGCACCTATGTGGGGGCGCTGCCCGGCCGCATCATTCAGGGACTGCGCAAGGCCGGCACCAGCAACCCGGTCTTTATGCTCGACGAGATCGACAAATTGGGCGCCGATTTTCGCGGCGACCCGGCCGCCGCCCTGCTCGAAGTGCTCGACCCGGAGCAAAACTTCTCCTTTGTCGACCACTACCTGGACGTGCCCTTTGATTTGTCCCAGGTGATGTTTATTACCACCGCCAACCTCATGGACCCGGTGCCGCCGCCGCTGCGCGACCGCATGGAAGAAATTGCGCTGCCCGGCTACACACCCGACGAAAAGCAGGTCATCGCCCGGCGCCACCTGTTGCCGCGGCAGCTGGAAGAACACGGCATTGGCGCCAAACAATTGGAATTCAGCGACTCCAGTTTGGCGCACTTAATACAGGACTACACCCGCGAGGCGGGTTTGCGCAACCTGGAGCGCCAGGTGGGCACCGTCTGCCGCAAGGTGGCGCGGCGCTTTGTCGAGGGGCGCAAGCGCAAGGTGCGCGTGGGCGCCGAAAGTTTGGAAGAATACCTGGGCCCGGTGCTGTTCCAATCGGAAGTCGCCGAGCGTCGGGGTGAGGTGGGCGTTGCCACGGGGCTGGCGGCGACGGCGGTGGGCGGCGAGATTCTCTTTATTGAAGCCACCCGCATGCAGGGGCGCAAGAATTTGATCCTCACCGGGCAGTTGGGCGAGGTCATGCAGGAATCGGCGCAGGCGGCGCTCACCTACCTGCGCACCCAGATGCGCAAATTAAAAATCGACGCCAAGGATTTTGCCGAGTCGGACATCCACTTGCACGTGCCGGCTGGTGCCACGCCCAAGGAGGGGCCGTCGGCCGGCATTGCCCTGGCCGCCGCCCTGGTGTCTTTATTTACCGACAGGAAGGTGCGCCACGACGTGGCCATGACCGGCGAGATTACCCTGCGCGGGCGGGTGCTGCCGGTGGGCGGCATTCGCGACAAAGTGCTGGGGGCGCAGCGCGCCGGCATAACCACGGTGGTACTGCCCAAGCAAAACGAGAAGGACTTGGAGGAAGTGGCGGAGCCGGTCCGTGATCAAATGCACTTTGTATTGGTCGAGCACTTTGACGAGGTGCTAAACTTTGCGCTGGTGCCTAAGGGCGGGGGGCGCGAGGGGGCTGGCAAGAAAGCCAAAAAAGCAGCGACTAAGAAAAAGACGGTTAGAAAAACGACAATGCAACAAAAGAAAAAAACACCGGTAAAGAAGGGCGCCGCAAAGCAGGTTAAAAAGGCGGCGAAAAAAAATATCGCAAAGACGGCGACTGCTAAAAAAGGCGCCAGGCGGTCTCGATGAGCGAACAGGAGACTTTGCACCAGCGCTTGCTCGCCGAGCCGGCGGCGGCCCTGGAGCATTTGCGGACATTCTGGCACGAACAGCTGGGGCACAGCCGGCGGGTGCACGACGGCGGCGGCGACGGTTTGGAGGTGGCGCGCGGTTTGGCCGACGGCATGGACGCCGTGGTCATGGGGGCCTATGCCCTTGCCTCCCAGCGCGGCGCCGTGCCCGAACACGCGCTGGTGGCGCTGGGGGGCTACGGGCGGTGGGAGATGGGGCCGTATTCGGATGTAGATCTGCTCTTCCTCTTTAAAAAAGAAAAAGATAAAAATCCCGAATTTATCTCCGGGGTGTTGCACCCGCTGTGGGATTTGGGTTTTGACATCGGCCATAGCAGCCGCATGCTGGGCGAGGTCATCAAGAGCGCACGCCAGGACATTGCGTCGTGTACGGCGATGATGGACAGCCGCTTTTTGGCCGGCAGCCGGGCGCTGTACGACGACTTCCAGCGGCGCCTGTTTAAGCGCATTCCGCGCGGCGTGGTGGGCAAAATTCAGGCGTGGCGCCAGGAGCGCCACGAAGACCGCTATTCGGTGCAATTGCTCGAGCCCAACGTCAAAGAGAGCCCGGGGGGGTTGCGCGACGTGCAGACGCTGGAGTGGGTGTTTAAAGCGCGCGCGGCGAATGCGGAAATCGCCGATTTGTGGCGCGAACACTTTGACGACGAAGCCCTGGTCGAACTAAAGCAGGGACGCTCTTTTTTGTGGCGGGTGCGAAACCAATTGCACTTTGCCACCGGGCGGCGGCACGACGTGCTGCAGCACGACATCAAACCCGACGTCGCCAGCAGTTTTGGCTACCAGGACCGCGACAAGGAGCTGGGGGTGGAGCGCTTCATGCGCGACTACTATTTGCACGCCCGTGCCGTCTACCACCAGGTCGAGCTGGGTTTTGCGCGCCTTACCCGCAAGGTGCGCGGCGGTAGCCACAGCATTTTGGTGGAGCGCTGGGTGGCGGCGTCGGACGGGGAAATTTCGCTGCTGCACCCCGAAACGTACTTCGTCGAAGACCCGCTGCGCCTGCTGCGCATTTTTCACCTGGCCCAGACCAAAAAACTGTATTTGGGCGAGGCGGTGCAGCGCACCATACGCGCTTCTTTGTACTTGATCGACGAATCGGTGCGGTCGTCGCCGGAGGCGCGCGATTTGTTTATGCGCATCCTCAAGCGCAAACACCGGGTGGCCGGCACCTTGCGGGCGATGCACGAGACCGGTGTTTTGGGTGCCTACCTGCCCGAGTTTGGCGAGTTGAACTGCCTGGTGCAGTACGATCTCTACCACCGCTATACGGTGGACGAACACACGCTGGTGGCGCTGGAACACTTGGACGCGCTGGGCAAGGCCGACCGCAAGAGCACGCTCAAAATGACCTACGACCAGTTGCAGCGCCGCGAGTTGCTCTACCTGGGGCTGATGTTGCACGACGTGGGCAAGTCCAAACGGCAGAGCCACATCCCCCGCGGTCTGGAGATGGCAGAGCACTTGCTGGCGCGCCTGGGGCTGCCCGAGGCCGACCAGCGCCAGGTGTTTTTTTTAATTGAGCGCCACCACGATCTCATTGCCATCGCCCAGCGCCGCGATTTGGACGATTATAAGATGATCGCCGAATTCGCCGCCCTCTTTCCCGACCTGGAAGCGCTGCGCCAGCTTTATTTATTGTCCTATGCCGATATGTCGGCGGTGGCGCCCGACGTGTGGAACGATTGGCAGGGCGTTTTATTGTGGGAGCTTTACTACAAGACCGGCCAGCAACTCGAATCGGGCATCAAGGTGCTGGAGGAAAGACAACTGGCGCGCCAGGCGCTGGACAAACACCTGGCGGCCGTCGCCAAAAAATGGCCGGCGCTGAAGGCGGTGGCACTCGAAGAGCACGTGGCGCAATTGCCGTCGCGCTATACGGTGGCCTACGACCACGAGCAAATAGACACCCACCTCGAGGTGGTGCAGCGGCTGGGCGATGGTTTGGTGGCGGTGGAATTTATCGAACACCCGGACCACACCGAGGTGGTGATTTGCACCCGCAACCAGCGCCAACTGCTGGCCAAGATTTGCGGCGCCCTGGCGGTCAACGACCTAAATATCTTGCGCGCCGAGGTGCACACGCGCGACGACGACGTGGTGCTGGACCTCTTTCAAGTGACCGACGTGGACGGCAGTCCGGTGTTGCCCGATTGGAAAAAAGAGCGGGTGTGCCAGCGTTTGGAAGAGGTAATTGCCCTGCGCCAGAAGGCGCGCAATTTGCTCGAGCGCTACAGCGCCAATTGGGACCGGCGCAAGCGGCAAAACGGCGGGCAAGTGCGCCCGCCCCGGGTGGAATTTGAAAATCAGGTGTCGGATAAATACACCGTGATCGATACCAATGTGCAGGATGACGTGGGGCTGCTCTATGCCATCACCCACGAATTGGCCGAATTGCAACTCGACATCCACATGGCCATAATAAGTACGGTGGCCGACCGCGCTGTGGACGCGTTCTACGTGGTCGACCACCGGGGCGAGAAAATTGTCAATTTTGAAGTGCTGGAAGAAATTCGCGAACGTCTAGAGGCGCGTTTGGCAGGGTAGGCTGCCGGTATTGTAGTGCGCGGGGGGATTTCTGTCACAATGGCAGGTCCGGTGCGAATTATTATTCTATTGTAAATTCCTGATAACATAGACTTTACTGTCTTTTTTGCAATTGGGCACGGCATTTGCATTGTACTGTGCGAACCTTATTGCAAATGGAGATGGTGCGATGTTTAAGCTCAAGTCGTGGTCTTTATTGGTGGCGCTGGTGGGCGTGTTTGCTCTGGTGGCCTACACCGTGTGGGATTGGGCCGGGGCGCTGCTGGTGTTGGGGGTGGGGTTTGCGGTCAATTGGTTTTCGCGCGACCGGGCTGCCGGTTTGATTTTGCGCCTGCACCGGGCGCGGCCTTTAAGTGAATGGGAAGCGCCGCAATTGCATCGCGTTGCCGGCGAACTGGCGGCGCGGGCGCAGATTGCGCTGCCGCATTTAATGGTGTATCCGGGTGAGATACCCAACGCCTTTGCGCTGGGTACGCGCGCCGATCAGGGGGTGGTGGCGGTGAGTTCGGCGCTGCTGCAATTGCTCGACCGCCGCGAGATGACGGGCGTGCTGGCGCACGAGTTTGCCCATTTGAAAAACCGCGACAGTTTGCTGAGTTTGTCGGCCGGTATTTTTGTGCAGGCAATTACGTTGTTGAGCCAGGTGTTTGGTTTGATGCTGTTGTTTTATTTTCTCTTTGGCGCCGGGCCGTTGTTGCAGGCGGGGTTGTGGCCGCTGCTGGTGCTGGTGGGGGGTTGGCGCCCACGGGGGGCGGCGCTGTTGAGCGGGGATCCGCAGGGGTTGGCTTATGGCGTTGCACAAATTGCAGGAGTACGGGCGTTATATGGCGCGGTGGTATCGGCGGTTTCGGTTTATTTATACTTCGGGCGATGAGCGGGGGAGTGCTTGGTTGCGGACGCATCCGGGGACGGAGGAGAGGGTGCGGGCGTTGTTGGAGATGGAGGATAAAGTGAGGCTGCATCCGGTGATGGAGAGATATGGTGGGGGGTATGTGAGGGGGGTGGGGGAGAGGGCGTTTTGGGGGTAGGGAGACGAATCTCGGGGGGGGTACTGGCGTTATAAGGACGAGTTACTGGTAGTGGACTGAGATGCCGCGTTTGAGCAGTTGGGGTATCTGTTGTTCCAGGCATTGAGGAGAAAGAGGGTTGGACCACACTTCCAAAGAGGTGAGTTTTTTGAGTTTGAGCAGAGGGGTTAGGTCGGTGATTTGGTTGGCGGGTATTAGGAGGACTTCGAGGCTGTCGAGTTGGGATAGGGAAGAGAGGTTGTCGATTTGGTTGTAGGCCAGGTCGAGGACGGTGAGTTGGGATAAATCGTTTAGAGGGGTCAGGTCGGTGATTTCGTTTTCGGCCAGGCGCAGCTCGGTTAAATTAGTCAGTTGCGCCAGGGGAGTGAGGTCAGCGATGCGGTTGGAGGAGAGGCGCAGGGATTGCAATTGGGATAAATCGTTTAGAGGGGTCAGGTCGGTGATTTCGTTTCCGGCAAGGGTTAGTTTTTGTAGGTATTTCAGGTTTTGTAGAGGAGTTAGGTTGGCGATCTGATTGCGCCATAGGTTGACGTGTTCTAAGGCAGGCAGGTCGGCCAGGGGGGACAGGTCGGATATTTGGTTGTCTACTGCTTTGAAGCGGGTTAGGGATTTTAGGGAGCGCAGTGGGGTTAGGTTGGGGGTGGGGTTGGATTCTAGTTCCAGGTGTTGCAGGGCGGTCAGGTTGGTTAAGGGCGTTAGGTCGGCAATGCGGTTGTCGCCCAGGCGCAGCGTTTTGAGTTGGCGCAAATTGGCCAGGGGGCGCAGTTGGTGGATATCGTTGTTGGGCAGGTTGAGTTCGCGCAGGTTGGTCAGGTTGGCCAGGGGGGTGAGGTCGGCGATTTGGTTGTCGCCCAAATCGAGAAAGGTGAGTTGGTGCAGGGGGGCGAGTGGAGTGGGATCGGCGATGGCGTTGCCGGTCAGTTGCAGCACGGTTAGACTGGTAAAGGAGCCAATGCCGCGCAAATCGGCAATGTCGCTTTTTTCTGCGTTGAGGTATTCCAGCGCGCTGTAGTCTTCTGTTTTTAGCGCGCCTTTTTTTTTGCCCAGTGCGGCGCGGACCTGGCGTTCCAGGTTGGTGTCGAATCGGGTCGACTGGGCGCTGGCCAGAGTGGACAGCAGCGCCAGCAGCAGAATGACAGGCCGAAAAATGCTCATGCGGCTCAGCGCAGCAAGAGGAGTTTGCGAGTGTGGCGCTCGCTGCTCACGTCTAGGCGGTAGAGGTATACGCCGCTGGGCACGGCGCGGCCCTGGTCGTTGCGGCCGTCCCAACTCACCTGGCGCAAACCCGGGCGGGCGCGCTCTTGCAAAAGGTGGCGCACGGGCTGTCCCAGCAGGTTAAAAATTTGCAGCGAGAGGCGCGCGTTGGCGGTTGCCACATTGGGGACCTGGAAGGGAATGACCGTGCCCGAGTTAAAGGGGTTGGGGTAATTGGGCAATAGGGCGGTGGTGGTGGGCAGCGTCTCGTTACCTCCCAATTCGCCCACGTTGGTGGTGCGGCGTATGGGGATGGGGGGGCCGGAATCTTCCAGGCGTTCGATGAGGCTGGCGGCTGGACCGGAGCTGACCAGAGGGGGTATGGGCTCGACGCTGTCGAAGGGGGTGGTGCGGATCTGGCGTCCGTCGTTTAGGGTGATGACCAAGACTACGTCTTCGGGGGCGACATCTTCAAAGTCGCCGTCGGGGCATTCCCAATGGGCCAGGGCGGTGCGAATATTGTCTACTGTGGGCAGGTCGGGGTTGAAGGAGAACACGGGATCGAGGGTCATTTCGGAGGCCGACAGGGTGGTGAAGAGGCGGGTTAGGAAAGGGTGTCGGGTGAAGAGTTCCTGGCCGCGGCGTAGCGGCTCGACAATGGTCTCTTCCAGGGCGTCGGCAAAGAGGTCGGGGGCGAAGTCCACTTCGTCGAGGTAGTCCTGGTAGGCTTCCATATTATTGTAGAAAGAACTCTCCGCTATACTTTGCAAGATGCCGTCGGCGGCGGCGCGGTCGTAGTCTTCCTGGTTGCCGCGAAAAACCACTTCGAGGACGCCCTCTTCCAATACGGCGGCGGGTATGGGTATGTGGCGCCGCAACAGCGCCTGCATCTGGTTGTCGCGCGGGAAACCCTGGCGCAGCAGGGCGTTGACGAAGGTGGGCGGGTCTTCGATGATGCGCAGGGCGTTCAGGTCGTAGCGGCCCTCCTGAAAGAGGCGATCGCTCATGACTTTGCTGGTGCCGGCGTAGTCGGTGACAAAGGCCTGGCCGTCGGCCTCGTCGGCGGCTTCGCTGACCACTTCGTTGTAGTTGAAACCGCCGTTAAACCAGTCGATGCGCGTTTCGTTAATGTGCACGTGCAGGTAGTTTTGTGGGATGGCGCGGTGCTGCCCCAAAACCCACACCATGACGCTCAAATCGGGCTGGGTGGCGACGGCGGTGAGGCGGATGGGGATGGCCGGCTTGTCGGCGGCGTAGGTGAGGGCGATGGGCTGCAAGTCGCCCACTTCGCGGTCGGGGGCCAGGCGCAGGGCGAGGAAGAGGAAATCCTCGTCGACGTAGGGTTGCAGCAATTCGCTGCCCAATTCGTCGAGGTTGTAGCCGTTGTCGACGAGCCATTGCGAGATGGCGTTGGCGTCTTCGGAGGTAATGATGACGGTGTCGTAGGGCCCCACGCGTTCTTCGGAGACCACCTGGACGCCGCCGGCGTCGTCGACCTCGGCGCTGGCCATTTCGACGGTGCGGGCGAAGGGCGGCCAAAAGTCGCTGCAGCCGCTCTCCTGGAATTCGAGGAAGAAGGCGGGTTGAGTGGCAAATTGCAATTGGTTGAAGATTTCGTTGTGGCTCACTTCCAGGGTGGGAGTGGCGGGTACGGGCAAGATCCAGGCGAAGTCGGGGGCGTTGCCGCTAAATTGGAGCTGGACGTGGGTGGTGACCTGGCCCTCGTCGGCGACAAAGAGGATGCGTTCGCTGACCTGGTCCATGGGGAAGTTGGAACAGAAGAAACCGCCGCAGGCCCAGGAGTGGATGGGGGGGAGGAGGGCGAAGGCGAGAGTGATAGCTAATTTCATGGTGTGTTCCCTGTGTGGCGGGTGTGGTATATAAATAGAATTACACTAAATAGGGGATTTTTTTCAACTTGAATTTTGAGGGTGGCGATTGCTTGGGACCACCCCCACTCCGCGTCCCAAGCAATCGTATGGGGGGGTAACTGGAGTCATATATGCAGTACCTAAGTAGGTTAGGAGTGTGACGGAGGTGTCTCAGTATGGGAGAAGTGTGACGGAGATGTCTCATTTTTGGTTGTATATATGGAATTGGTTTATTAGATATAAATATATTATTAATATAAATTTATATGATATTTATATCAGTGGGTGCGAAAATTGCTTCTTAGAAGGTAAGAAGAAATAAGCTGGAGTTAGAGGAGAGTGGTTATGAGAGGCATTATTTATATTTTTCTGGCTGGATTAATAGGGGGAGTGCAGGATTTATTTGCGGTTGATCAGGGGCATGCCAAGGCGCTGCAATATATGAAATACAAAGGGACTGGGTCGGGGGATGCACTGTGGTATTTGTTGGGAGGAGTTGGAGTTGTGGTGGTGTTGCTGGTGTTGGTTAAGATTGGGCAGTGGATTGGCGGGGGACGAGAGAGGCGAAAGGGGGGACGTCGCAAGCAGGCGCCGCTCAGTTTCAGGGAGCGGGCGGTTTAGTTGGGATTTAAAATGGGGGAGGCCAAGACCTTGCGCAATATTGCCGGTCGCTTGGCGCCCGATAGGTCGCTGGAGTTGCTGACCACCGACAAAGGGCGGGGCAGTCTCATTGCGGATTTGGCGCGACGCATTGGGCGGCGGGAGCGCGAGATTGAGTTGTTGCGGAAGGTGAAGGAGAGATTGGAACGCATTCGCGACGAGGGAGTACACAAGCGCGAGACCGTGCGGGTGGAGGCGGATTTGCCGGTGTGGATGGTCAAGAAAGTGCGGCGCGACGCCGGAGAAGATGGAGAAGACGTATTTACTAATGTCGAGCAGGTGCCGGGACATTTGATCGACATTAGTGAAGGGGGGCGTCGGTGCGCAGTGGTGGGCTCGAAGCCGAGGTGGGGGACATCGTCGAATTTTGGTCGGCGGATACGCAGATCTGGTTTTCGCCGCTGTTGTCTGGGGTGCTCAACGTGGAAAAGGCGGAAGGCGTTGACGGGGGGATCTATCATTCCATTTTATCGATCCGCCGGTGAGCGAATTGCGTTCGGTAATTCAGCTCTTGAAAATCGAAGAGTACGAATTGGCCTAGGAAATGGGGAACAATATGGCAGACGGACGCATTCTCGTAGTGGACGACGAAGTAGGTCTGGCCACCAGTTGCCAGCGCTTGCTGGCCAGCAAGGGGTACGAGGTGGAAACAGCTGTCAACGGCGCCGAGGCGCTGGAGCAGATTGCGGCGGACGAGCCCGATTTGGTGATTACCGATTTAAAAATGCCCGACATGGACGACATGGAATTGCTGCAGTACCTCAAGGCCGATTATCCGCAGGTGCAGGCGGTGATGATGACGGCGTTTAGCACGGTGGAAGACGCGGTGGTGGCCATGCGTTTGGGTGCGGCGGATTTTGTACCCAAACCCTTTACGCCTGACCATTTGTTGATTGTGGTGGAAAAGGCGTTGGCGGACCGCACGCTCAGAGAAGAGAATCGCAACCTCAAAGAGCAATTGGGGCGGCACTACAGTTTTGACAATATCATCGGCAGGAGTTCGTCGATGAGCGCGGTTTTTGAAGCGGTTAAGAAAGTGGCCGACACCAGCGTTAGCGTGCTCATTGGCGGCGCCAGCGGCACGGGCAATGAGTTGATTGCGCGCAGCATTCACGCCAACAGCGGCCGCGCCGGCCAGGCTTTTGTGCCGCTCAATTACGGTGCCTTGCCCGAGCACTTGGTCGAAAGCGAAATTTTTGGCCACGAGAAAGGCGCTTTTACGGGGGCGGCGCAGGCCAAGCCGGGACTGTTGGAAACAGCGCACGGCGGCACATTTTTTATGGACGAAATTGGCGAATTGCCCCTGGCTTTGCAGGTGTAATTTTTGCGCGTGTTGGAAGACGGTAAATTCCGCCGCGTCGGCAGCAACTAGGAGAGGGAAATGGACGTTCGCCTCATTTGCGCCAGCAACCGCAATTTGGCGGGGTTGGTGGAAGAGGAAAAGTTTCGCGAAGATTTGTTCTACCGCATCAATACCTTTACTATCGACATTCCGCCGCTCAAGGAGCGCCGCGACGATATTCCGCTGCTGGCCAGCTACTTCTTGCAGGTGTACGCCGAGAAAAACAAAAAGGATATAGCGGGCATTGCGCCAGCGGCCGTCGACTTGCTCAAAGCGCAAGAGTGGAAGGGCAATGTGCGCGAATTGGAGCACGTTATTGAACGCGCCACTATTTTGGCGGCAGGTTCCCAAATTGAAGTGGAGGATCTGCCGCAAAACATGCGCGGCGGCGACAACGGCAACGGTGTGTCGCTGGCCTATATGGACATGCCCTTTAAAGAAGCCAAGGAATGTCTGGTAGAGGATTTTGAAAAGCGCTATATCGCCACGGTGCTGGCCAAATACGAGATGGACGCCAATGAATTGGGGCGGCAGGGTCCGCCGGCCTAACCTCCTCACCCAGACCTAGACTACTAAAGTCTCTCTATCAAGCCGCCGATTCGAGGCGAAAGAGCGGCGTGCTGGCGGCGGCCCGCTGGCGCAAAGTCTCTATTTCTTCTTCGGTGATAGGGGTAAAGTTGTCGGCCAGATTTAACGCCATGCGGAAGAGGGGCGCTTCGCCCGGGGGTATGGCGGCGGTGATGGGTTGCGAGAGGGTAAAGCGCAGGGCGAGAGAGGCCAGGGCCGGGTCGTCGATGGGGTCGTACCAGCATTTGGCATAGCGCTTTTGGGCACCTTCGGCTATGCGGCTGTAGGCCAGGGCTTTGAGAGCCAGGCATGCGGTCCCCTTTTCTTGGGCCCTGGCGACGACCTGGGGGCCAAAGTCGGCGTTAAAATAATTGGACCAATTGAGCGGGAAGAGCACCGAGTCAAAGGGAAAGTGGTCCAGCAACGCCAGGGCAATTTCGGCGGAGTGGGCCGAAAAGCCGATGTGGCGAATGAGCCCCTGCTGGCGCGCCTCTACCAGGGTTTCGAGAGCGCCGTTGGGGCCGGTGGCCTGGTCGAAGTCTTCCTGTGTGGTCATGCCGTGCAATTGGTAGAGGTCAAAGCGGTCGGTGCGCAGCAGTTTGAGTGAATTGTGCAATTCGTCGCGCGCTTCGTCTTTGGTTCTCTTGGTGGTTTTACAGGCCAAAAATACCTGCTGGCGATAGGGTTCTAACGCCGGTCCTATACGCTCTTCGGCGTTGCCGTAGGAGGGCGCCACGTCAAAATAGTTGACGCCCCGGTCTATGGCTTCGGCTACCAATTGGGCGGCTTCTTGAGGTTCGGTTTGGGTCACTATAATGCCGCCAAATCCCAAAATAGACAGCATGTCTCCGCTGGTGCCGTAGGTGCGTTGTTCCATCTTTCTATCTCCTATAATCGGATTGTGTCGGTGGCGATAGCTATTATGATAGGGCAATTGCATCACCTTGACAACAGGTGGAATAAGGGGCTTGCGCGCTGCAAAATTTACTTTTTCTTTTTATAGGATAGATCGTGTAAAATTAAGGGTTTATATATTAAAAAAGCACAGGAGTTGTGAGAGCGTTATGAAGCTGCGATATCTTGCGATACTGAGCATTTTGCTCACCGGCATGGAGCCACTGTCCGCCCACGAAGCCAATACGACGTTGTCTTCTGTAATAGTGCGCCAGGATCAAATCAAGTTTACGTTTTCCATCGCCGAAGCCGAAATGATCGACTACTTTGACTTGGTGATGAACGACGAGGTGGGCTACGGCCGCTCGGTGATGCTGGCCAAGACCGACGAGGTGTACTCCTACTTGCAGGAGCAAACGGCGTTTCGCGTCGACGGCGAGCCGGTGGTGTGGGCTGAACATTCGAGCGACACCACCATCGACCGCGACGGCGACCTCTTGTTGCGCTTGACTCTGATTGCGCCGTTGGAGGAATTGCCCGCCGAATTGGACATGCGTCTCGATCTGGCCGAGCGCCTGAGCAGTACGCACCGCAACATCGCCAAAATTCTCTACGCCGGCAAAACCATGCGCCAGGCGGTGTTTTCCAAAGATCGCTCGCAGCAGCTCTTTGTTTTTGGCGAGAAGAAATCCGTTTGGGACAACGTTAAAGCCTTTACCGTGCTGGGCGTCGAGCACATTTTTGAGGGCTACGATCACATTTTGTTTTTGCTGGCCCTCATTGTGGTGGGCGGCCGTTTGATGTACCTGGTCAAGATCGTTTCCGCCTTTACGCTGGCGCACAGCATCACCTTGATCCTGGCGGCGCTGGAGTGGGTGTCGCTGCCCGGCAAATTGATCGAAGCCGGCATCGCCCTGAGCATCGCCTATGTGGCGGCCGAAAATTTGTGGCTGCGCCGGGCCGACCACCGCTGGATTCTCACATTTTGTTTTGGCCTGGTACACGGCTTTGGGTTTGCCAACGTGTTGCGCGAGTTAGGACTGCCCAGCAAGGGCCTGGTGGCGTCGCTGCTGGCGTTTAATGTGGGGGTGGAAATTGGCCAGGTGGTCATTGTCGCGGTTTTATTCCCGCTCATTTTGTGGCTGGCGCGGCGTGCTTACCAGCGCCAGGTTGTCGTGGGTGTGTCGGTGGTTATATTGCTCTTTGGCCTGGGGTGGTTTATCGACCGCGTGTTTGAGTTAGATTTTATGCCAATCTAGTTCTCGCCGGCGCTGGACTGGTCCAAAAGAACTTGCTTGAGGCGACCGAGCAAGTCGCCGAGGAATTCGGTCTCAACAAAGGGACCGAGCAAAGCCATGACCACCTGGTGGTTGATGGTCTTGCGGCGCAATTGGGTGCGCAATGCCTCTACGTCTACCAGTAGGTCGCGGCGCAATTCTTCTTCTATAGATGGGTATTCTTCCAGGCGTTCCTGCATGCTGTCCACCAGGGCGGCCATAGTGTCCTGAGATTCGTCTTCGTGAGCCGTGGTGGCGGATTCGGCGGCAGAAGGCGGCTTCTCTAGAGCCGCGCGATGACGAGCGGTTTTCTCTGCCTTTCTTTTCGGCGGTAGAGCGGTCAACGACGTCTTCTATTTGCCTGACCATGTTCTCGCCGAGTTGGTCTTTTAGTTTTTTCACATTGCTTTCATCGAGGTCCAGCTTTTGCAGTACGGCCGGGCTGTAGGCGCCCTTCTCTTCGGGCAGGTAGCCCAGCCCCAGGTCTTTGCACAGGTTGTTGGACAGGTGCAGCAGCGAAACCAGGGCGCCGGGTTCGGGGGCGCTGGCGTGGTGCGCCCCCACCGCGTCGACCAATGGTTCGCCGGCGTCGGCTTTGAGCAGCAGCAGGCGGCCGATATCTTCGTGCAGGCCGACGCGCCCCACTTCGGCCTCGCGAAAGTCGCGGCCGAACTCGGCGTCGGGCGACATGCGGCTGAGCACGTTGTCGAAATATTTGGGGAAGAACAGGCCCAGCACCAGCTTGCCCACGTCGTGCAGGAGGGCGGCAATCCAGTATTGGTTGAATCCGATCTCTTCGTCGAGTTCGATCATGCCCTCGGTGTAGAGCTTGTGGGCGATCATGGTGAGCGGGACCTAAGAATTGGCCCAGCTAGGGTGTGAGTATTTTGGTTTGT
>CAXGRO010000028.1:0-18999 GCA_964012055.1 uncultured bacterium | reverse complement strand
TTACGAATTCCAACCTTACAAAAATCCGCTCAAAATCGAAAAAGTGTCCACAGTATTGGTGGCGTTATCGTACCATATAAAAATATAGTATACCAGTAATATCTAACTTTTGGACAAAATGGGTTAAGTGGGCGAGGAGTAAGAATGGCTAAGCTTACGGCAGGGCAGGCGTTGATAGAGTCGCCGCGCGCTCAGGGGGTGGATACGATATTTGGCATTATTTCCAGTCATACGATGGCGATATTTGATGCGCTTTACGACCATCAAGATGCCATTCGTTTTATAAGTGCGCGCCACGAACACGCCGCCGCCATGATGGCCGATGCGTACGCCAGGGTGACCGGCAAGCCAGGGGTGTGTTTGACCAGCACCGGGCCGGGGGTCGCCAATTCTATGGGGAGCATGGGCCCGGCTTATTTTGCCTCTTCGCCGCTGCTGCATATTACCAGTACGGCGGAGGAGGAATTATACGAGCGCGGCTTGGGGACGATTCACGAAACCAAGGATCAACTGGGTATGATGTCGGCGGTGGCGCAGCAGTGTTATCACGTCAGCCGGCCGGAAGAGACGCCCGAGCGGGTGTGCGAGGCGTTTGAGTTATTGCAGAGCCGGCGGCCGCAACCCATCGAGATAGAAATTCCCGTAGACGTGCAGGAGCAAGAAGCCGAAGTGGACATACCCGAGCTGGTGCGGGTTGCGGCGGCGGGGGCAGAACAGGCGCTGGTGGACAGGGCCGCAGAACTCTTATTGGCCGGCAAGCGAGTGGGGGTGTTGGCGGGGACGGGCGTGCAGCGCTCGGGGGCGACTGGGTAATTGACTCGGCTGGTGGAAACGCTGGGGGTGCCGGTGTTTACCACGGCCAACGGCAAGGGGGCGATAGCCGAAGACCACGCTTTGAGCTTTGGCATGTACGGCGGCGAGTACAATTTTCCGCCGGGCGGGCTCGAAGATCCGCGCCAGGTTTTTGCCAACACGCTGGATGTTTTGCTGGTGGTGGAGTCGAGCATTTCGCACTTCAGGGTGAAGTCGCAGGGGTTGGTGCAGCCGGCCCATTTGATCCACCTGGATATAGATCCCGAGTCTATGGATAAGTGGTACGATACTGCGGTGCGTTTGGTGGGGGATGCCAAGGCAGTTCTGAATCAGCTCAACGCTGCTCTGGCAAATAAACCCAATCAGTTGGAAGCGGGGTTTGCTGCGGAAATCGGCGCGGTTAGGCAGAGGATAAAGGACTACAAACGGCAGATCATGCCCAACGAGACAAAAACTATGGAAGCCATTCGATCTGCGACGGATCGAGATGCAATTTTTGTGGGCGATGTGAGCGTTTGCAATCACAGGGGGACGAATTACTGCCTCGACGTCTACGGGCAGCGCACCTATATGATCCCGGCGTGGGGCGGCTTGGGTTTTGGGCTGCCCGCTGCCGCCGGGGCAAAGGCGGGGGCGCCCGAGCAGCAGGTGGTGTGCGTCACCGGGGACGGCGGTTTTCAGTTTAATATTCAGGAGCTGGGTACCTGCGTGCAGTACGGGCTCAACCCGGTTGTCGTCGTTTTTAACGACAACGCCTGGGGCTTGTTGCGCTATTTTCAGAAGACCAAGACTAACGGGCGCTATATTGCCAGCGATTTGCACAATCCGGATTTGGCAAAACTGGCCGAGGCGTACGGGGCGCTCGGGGTGCAGGTGGCGTCGTTACAGGAACTGGTCCCCGAACTGGAAGCGGCGCTGAAGGCGGATACTCTAACGGTGATCGACGCGCTGACGCCTGACGGTTTTGCCAACTTTACCTAGCTTTCGGCAGGATGGCAGTGGGCCTTCTACGGCAGTAAAACTAGTCGCGATCGGCAAACGTACCGCTAGGGCGATACTCGACGTCGGCAATCTGCTTTAAAAAGGCATAGCTCGCGCCGCAAACGGCGGGGTTGCGTAGACGGCGGCATCAAAACTTTTGCGCAGCAAGTCCCTCAGTGTATCCTGATGTTCCGGGCTGGCGGACAGATCGTTGTGTTCCCACGGATCGGCCTCCAGGTCGTATAACTCAAACAGATCTTTGCCGTGGTAGCTGATCAGTTTCCACCTGCGGTCGCGATACATGGTCGCGTGCGTTTGGTCGGGGTAGTTGATGGCGCCAAAGAATTCGGTGCGGACAAAATCCCGGTGCGATTCCGTCTTTCCTTCCAGTACACCGGTCAGCGATTTTCCCTGGACCCAGAAAGGGGTGTCGAGGCCTACCGCGTCCATAAATGTAGGGACGAGGTCGATCAGTTCCACCAGCGCATCGCTCACCACATTTTTGCGAAATTTGGGGGGATAGGAGATCATCAGGGGGACGCGGGTCAGGCCCTCAAAGAAGCGGCAGCCCTTGAGCAGCAGTCCGTGGTCGCACAGCGTCTCGCCGTGGTCGCTGGTGAACACTACGATAGTATTGTCGCGCTCGCCCCTGGCTTCGAGGTGGTCGAGCAGCCTGCCGAATTCGTGGTCGACCTGTTCGATCATTGCGTAGTAGGCGGCCTGTATGCGCTTGTGGTCCCAGGCGTCGGGGTGCTGCGGCTTGGATTGGAAATCGACGTTGGCGTCGACCAATTTCTGCTGGTGCTCCAGGTCGCCGTCGGCAAAATGGGCGCCGGGCATTTGTTCGACTTCGTAGCGCTTGTAATACTCGTAGGGCGGGTCAAAAACGGCGTGGGGGTCAAACGGGTTGACGTTCAGCAGCCAGGGTTGATTTTCGCGCCGGTTTTTGTCGATGAATTCTATGGATTTTTCGGTGCACCAAAACGTCTGGTGCAGGTGCGGGGGCACGTTGTCGGATTCTGGGGTGGGTTCGTAGAGGCCGCCAAAGCTCTTTATCTGGGCCCCCTGCCGGTACGAGTTGATGGTGCTGCTGTCCCAGGGCGCCAGCAGTTGTTCGGGGTCCGCCCCTTGCAGCCTTAGCCACTCGGCGTAGTGGTGGCCGTAGTCGTTGGGCCCCTTGGGCGCGTGGCTGTACTGGAAGTATTCGTAGCCGTCGTCGACGCGATTTTCCTGCCCGTTGGCCGCGCCGGCCAGGTGCAATTTGCCCACCAGGCCGCAGTGGTAGCCCGAGCGCGCCAGAATGTTGGGCAGCAAGCGCTCGGCGTAGTAGTGGGGCCAGGTGTCGTTGCCATTGCCGTTGACGCCCACGGCGCTGGGGTACATCCCGGTCAAAAAGCTAGTGCGGCTGGGGGTGCAGATAGGCGCCTGGCAATAGGCGTAGTCGAAGGTGACGGATTCTTTCATAAAAGCGTCGAGCCGCGGCGTGTGGACGTGCGGGTTGTTGAGCGCTCCGATCGTATCAAAGCGCTGTTGGTCCGAACAATACCATAAAATGTTTGGGCGGTTAGCCATTGTTTTGTAAATCTCCTGTGTTACCTCAAACCGTTGGGGCAGTGGCTTGGGCAGCAATGAGGGTTGGAATATCCATGGAGACACTTCTTATGTAGAGGATGCCAATGAACAAAAGAAGAGGATCGAGGCAAGGCAAGAGGAAGAATGGAAAAAGAAGGCTTTTTCTTGTTATTGTCTCCCCGATTCCGCACCTTTGAGTTTCGCAGCAATGGTTTTAAGGCCCGTGCTGAAAGGAGCGGAGTAGATGGAAGTACTCAAGATTTCGGGGAATAGACAGCTTTTTGTCGATGACTACTTAATAGATGAAACGAGAAATCTGCAACGGACGCTACGCCAGCCAACTAAATTTGTCGGCAACCCCGTGCTCATGCCCTTTTCCCCGTGTGAGGGGCACACGGCCAATTGCTACGGCACGGTGATGTATGACCAGGGCGTGTTCAGAATGTGGTACCAGGGGTTTGGCGGGATACCCTACTCGGCGCATTACGCCACTTCGCAAGACGGCATCTATTGGGAAAAACCCAATTTGGGTTTAATCGAACACAACGGGGATAAGAACAATAATTTGTTCCTCTACGACATGGCTACCCCAATGGTTATCAAAGACCCGCGGGATGGCGACCCCGACCGCCTTTATAAGTCGATATTCTACGAGGTTTTGCAACCCAATACCTCGGTTGCTTTTTCTGCGGACGGGATTCATTGGACCAAATACGCGGGTAACCCGGTAAAAAAAGAACCAACGGATCTGCACAACTTATTGGGATGGGATGAAAATTATGGCAAATATGTGGCCTATATACGGCCGGATGTGAGCAGTACAAATAATATTAGAACTATAGGTCGTTCGGTAAGCGACGATTTTATCCACTGGTCTGACCCACAAGTCGTCTTAGCGCCAGATGAAAAGGATCCTCCGGGAACGGAATTCTACTGGTGTCCGATTTTTAAATACCAGGGTGCCTATTTTGGTTTGCCCAGCGTGTACCACACCTACCTCGAAGAACCTAAGATCAGGATGGGTGCCCCTCTGGACGTGCAATTGATCACCAGCCGCGATGGGGTAAATTGGCAAAGAACAGAAGAGAGAAAAGCCTTTATTCCCAGGGGCGGGCCTGGTACTGTAGATTCAGGTGAGATCTATTCGGCCAAGGAACCGCTGATTGTGGGCGATGAGCTGTGGTTCTACTACGGCGGTTTTATTGTCGATCACGGCATTACCCACGACCAATTGGGCAGACCGGCACAGCCTCTTGAAGACGGTTCTTTTTATCACGGGTATGGCGAAGAAATGAAACAGCTCTTGGCGCAGCGGGGTGGTACGATCAACTTGGCTAAACTGAGGTTAGACGGATTTGCCTCGATGGATGCGGCGGAAGAAGAGGGGTACCTGATGACCAAACCGTTCTTATGCGAAAATGAAGACCTTTTGATTAATGCCTATGCTCGGGGTGGTCAAATAACCGTGGCGGTCCTGGACGAAGCCGGTCAACATATAGGAGATTATTATACCGGTTTTAAAAAGATCGAATGTTCGCCCTTTGACAGCGATTCGCTGCGTCATAAAGTTACCTGGAGGCATCATATTTCACTGGCGAGCTTAAAGGGGAAAACCATACGTCTCAAGTTTTACCTGCGCAACGCCAAGCTATATTCCTTTGAGCTCAAAGGGTAATGCGGGGTGGCGCTGGTATTTATTTTTAAACGGATGGTTAGAGAGGAGACACATCATGAGAGAGATCATACCAGCCAGCAACGGCTACGAAGAGGGGGTGGCAGCGGGGAAGCAGGTGTCCGGCAGCTGGCAGCCCAGCCGCTTGACTTTGCCGGAGAAGTGGCGCATAGCAACGCAGGAGTCGCCCAATGCCTGCGGCGCCGGACAGCGCGCTTTGAGCGAGATATTGGCCGATTTGGGGCGCTGGAGTCGCGAGGATATGCTCAACTATGCCGCCGATTTGCATCGCCGCAAAATGGACGCCTTTCCCGATTTGAAGACCTTTCCCGAATTGGCGGGCATGGACCAGTACGAGGACGAGTACCCGCGCGGCTTTGCCGACGGGGCGGGCATAGACATTCGCGAAGTCCACCTGGAGAAACACTGGAAGGAGATGTACTTTTGGGCCCTGGGCGGCGGCCGGTTGTCGCCTTACAACTGCTCGCAATGCTATATCCCCAATACGCCGGACGGGCCGATGCTGGGCTTGGGGCGGGACGACGTTATGACCTG
Organism: uncultured bacterium; assembly: GCA_964012055.1. GTDB lineage: Bacteria > Latescibacterota > UBA2968 > UBA8231 > UBA8231 > CAXGRO01. Next base: position 13,406 of record CAXGRO010000028.1, on the reverse strand, counting down.
GTATACCGACGATCCCTTTGGCGTGTCGTGGCCCGGCCCGGTGCAAGAGCCGCAGGAGATCGGCGATCCGGTGGAAGAGGACCTCGACTTTGGCGTGTGCCTGGCCAACGGCGGCGGCGCCATGTTCGAATACGAAGAGGACCGGGGGGAGGCGATTTTTCCGGCGCCGGTGCTGGCCCTGGTACAGAAGTATTGCACCAGTACAGAAGAGGCGGTGGAGATGCTGATCCGTTACAACGACTTTTGGGGGCCGTGCAATTGCGTGGTGGGCGATATTGAAGGCAACGGCGCGTTGTTCGAAAAATCCAAGTATCAATACGCCGTGCGCACCGCCAAGGGCGAGACGCTGACCTCCACCTACGGCGGCGTCGACGACGAAGGATTGCGCCAGTTGTGCGACACCGAAAACCCGCTGTTCAAATATTACGAGCGGCGGGTGAGCGTGATGCGAGACATTCTGGCCGAGGGGGAGGCCAACGGCGGCATCGACGGCGAGGTGTTTTGGAACGCCATGCTCAACCACGACGAGGCGGGGGCCGGCTGCCAGCACCGCGACGCCATGCCGACGGGGGTCGAGCTATTCACCCATATCGCCTACTACGTTTTGCCGGCGCAGAAGCGCAGCTTTCGCCGGGCCATTGGGCGCGACAACGACCGGGTGCTCTATCCCTGCGAGGTGCCGATTGTCGAAGTGCGTCACTGATAAGGAGATGGTCCATGCAGTTGACTCGATCAGGCAAGGCGCCCGCCGGCATCGCGGTGGCGCCCGATGCATCCAGCGTTAAACGCTTTGCCGCCGGCGAGTTGGCGCGCTACGTGCGCAAGATAAGCGGCGCGCGCCTACCCGTGGGGGTGAGTAAAAACGACGATGCATCTCTTTAAGAAGCTCGAGCCACTGGAACCTCTGGTTTGAAAAACGCATTGGATAGCTAAAAATGAAAATTGTCGAAGTAATAGCACACAAACTTGTCTACCAGGTCAAACATCCCTATCGCAACTGCTGCTCCGGGTGGGTACAGCAGCGCCCCGCAACTCTCGTGGAGGTGAGGACCGACAATGGGTTGGTGGGGTGGGGGGAAGGCGATGGGGTGCCGTCGCCGGCCGCTATTGAGGCGCACGCAATCGGCAGAGATCCGTTTGACTACGAGGTGATCTACGATGGGCTGAGCCAAGGCGGTCGCAGCGCGGCCGCAGCTTGCGGGGTGGAGATTGCGCTCTGGGATTTGATGGGCAAGGCGCTCGACAAACCCGTATACCGGCTCCTGGGCGGCGCCCGGCGGGACAAGGCCATGGCCTATGCCAGTGGGTTTTTTAAGCTCCAGGGCGAGGATCATGTGCAGAGTGTGGTGGAGGAGGCGCGTCGTTGTCGGGACGCCGGTTTTCGCGCAATGAAAATGCGCATTGGCTTTGGCCGCGAGCAGGACGAGCGCATTGTCGCGGCCGTGCGGGAGGCCGTTGGGGACGATATAGCGCTGGCGGCAGACGTCAACCTGGGCTACGACGTGCCGACGGCGATCGAGGTGGGGTTGCGGTTGCAGGCGTATGATTTATTGTGGTATGAAGAGCCGATTGCCGCAGACGATATAGATGGATACTGCGCTATTAGAGAGGCGCTGTCTATGCGGATCGCCGGCGCCGAGGGGCTCAGCGGCTTGCGGTCGTTTCGCCAGATGGTGCAGCGCCGCGCGGTGGACATCATACAGCCGGACATCAGTCGTGCCGGTGGTTTTACGGAGGGGCGCAGGATCTGGGCGCTGGCGGCGGCTAACCACGTGCGGGTGATACCCCATATGTTTGGCACGGTGGTGCGTCTGGCGGCGACGCTGCAGTGGCTGGCGACGATCCCCGACGATCCGGTGGTGCACGACCCGTTTCCCTGTTACCTGGAACTGGACGTGATGGAGAATGGGCTGCGCACGGATCTATCGCCCACGCCGTTTGAAGTCGAAGACGGGATGATGCAAATTCCAGATCGTCCCGGGCTGGGCGTTGAAATTGATGAGGCTGCGTTGCGGAGATTTAGCTTGAATAAGCAATAAAAATTCTTCCTACACTACTAGATCGAGTTGCTGTACGGTGCCGGCGCTGCCGTCTTCGTTGAGGTAGATGCCGGAGGAGCGCACGGCGGCCTGCAATTGGTTTTGTTCATTTTTGACCTCAAACGGGGTGGTGGCGTGGCCCAGGTAGATGGCGCCGATGCCGCGTTGGCCCAGGGCGATGAGCTGGTCGTTGCCCTGGGCGTCTTTTGACCAGATGCGCAGGCTATAGTAGATCGAGTCGCTTTCGTCAATCCACAAATTGCCGTCTTCGTCGTGGGCGGCCAGTTCGGCAAAGCCGTTGCCGGTGGCCGGGCCAAAGAGCTCGCGGCCGTCGTCGATGCGGCCGTTGGCGTTTTGGTCGACGGCGAGAAAACCGGAGTTGGGGCCGACAAAGTGGATTTGCTCGGCGGCGCCGTTGCTGTCGAGGTCAAAGGAGAATTTGGTCTGCGATAGTTCGGCGGCGGTGCCGGTGAAGTTGATCACCAGTGGGTCCTGGAGGGCGGCGCCCAGGTTTACTTCGAGGTTGTGTTCGCTGGCGAATTGGCGGCTCATGGTGAGATCTACTTGGATGTCGATCTGGCGGCCGTCCTGGGTGCGGACGACGCCGTTGGCGTTAAAGGTAGTAGTCTCGGATTCGTAGTGGGTTTCGCTGTACTCGTAGCGCAAACCCCAAACCGGTTGTGGCGGTTGGGTCTCTTGCGCCGGCGGCTTGTGCGGTTGTTCCAGGTGGGGCGGCTCTGAGGTGGACAGTTCCAATTGGTCGGGTTCAAAGAGCTTAAATTCTTCCTTGCTCAAATGTTCTATGGTGGCGACCAGCAATTGAATTTTAGCTTTGTCGAGCGGATCGACTTCTATGCCGAAGGGCAGAATTTCTCGCACCGGTTGAGATGGGAATTGATCTGAAAAAGGGGCTGCTATTTTTTGTGCGAGCAGGCCGAGGTCGGCGAGGTGCTGCGAGGAGAGGGCGTTTGAAGATGAGGTGTTAGCAGCATCCGCTTGTCCCTGAGCAGCCATTTCCTCCAGGCTGCGACCGTCCAGGTGCCGCTCGAGGAGAGCAGGTCCTTGGGCGAAAGTGGTGGGTTGTGCTTCTGTGCGCACGGCAGTCGTGGCAGCGCTTAAGCGCGCGGGGTCCCAAACGCCGTCTCGGGCCACCCCTTCGACCAGGGTTTCGCGGCGCGCGTGTTGTTGTACGGCGGAGTGGTGGGTGGAGAACGCCACATCCGCGGCGTCGATTTTCATGGTGGACTCCTCTAAGTGTTCCATTTTACCGTTGCGGCCGTCCTTTGGACTCTGAAACCAGAAGGGGCGCGACGGGGATGTGGTGTGCGGTCAAATGACTGCACTGTACCCGCTATTTTGTTTATCGGCAATTTGTCAAAATTCCTTTGGTGCTCTTATTCCGGGGGCCGGTGTGGGGGATTTACCTACTTGACGACATGCTTTCCAGAGTGCTTAATAACATCGAGTTTGCGCTGTGCAGTTTGCTTATTGAGGTAGGAGTGTGGCGGCTTCTCGTTTGAATATTCAGAGAGGAATGTGATGAAGATAACAATCAAAGATGTCGAGAGAATTACCGTTCATGTTCCCTTTACTCCGCGCTGCAAGGTGTGGTGTGCCCGGGAGCAATATCAGTGGGACATCAGCGAAGTGTTGCGCGTTACCACCGACGCGCCCGGCCTGGTGGGGTACGGCGAGACCATGCCCCACTACACCTGGGGCCGGGTTAGCGACGAGGCCATCGAGCGGGTTAAAGGCGCCAATGCGGCGGATTTTTTGGGCGATGATTCGCTGGGCGCGGGTTTGCAGATGGCCATCTACGATTTGCTGGGCAAGGCGCACGAGGTGCCGGCCCACCGCCTTTTTAACCTGCCGCAGGTGCGCCAGTGGTGCCCCATTTCGTGGTGGAATGTCGACATGTCGCCCGAAGATTTTGCCGCCGAGGCGCAGGAGGCCGTAAAGCGGGGCTACACGTCGCATAAGATCAAGGGGCGGCCCTGGTGGGACATTCGCGCCCAGGTGGAGGCCATTGCACAGGCTACCCCCGACTACTACCACCTGGACATCGACTGGAACCAGATGCTGGCCAATGTGAGCAACGCCGTGCCCGTTTTGCAGGACCTGGATAAATACCCCATTGTCAGCCTTTACGAATCGCCCATCTTCCAGCACGACGTGGAGGGCAACCGCCAGTTGCGCAACAAAATTGCGCGGCCCATCGCGCACCACTTTGGCAACCCGCCCTTTCCCACGGTGGTGCGCGACGAGGTGTGCGACGGCTTTGTGATAGGCGGCGGCGTCAGTAGTGTGTTGCAGCAGGGCATTTTGTCCGCCGGCTTTGACAAGCCCTTCTTTTTGCAGATCGTCGGCACCGGCATCACCACGGCGCTGTCGCTGCAATTGGGCGCCGTTTTGAGCCACGCCCAGTGGCCGGCGGTCAATTGCATGAACATCTACGAGGAAGATCTGCTGGCCACGCCGCTGACCATTCGCGGCGGCTACGCAAAAACGCCCGACGGCCCGGGCCTGGGCATTGAGGTGGACGAGGAGGCGCTGGGGCGCCTGCGCATGGAGCCGCCCTACGAGCACGAGCCGCTGCGCCTGCTGCTGGCCCTGGTGTGGCCCGACGGACGCAAGCGCTACTACGCCCATATCCGACAGTGCTGGAAGGACGCCCAGGACGGCAATATGCCCATCCACGAAGCGGGGGCGCGCCTGGAATACGTCGACGACGACGGCTCGTCGGATTGGGACGAATTACAGAGCCGCGCCGCCGACGAGGGGCCGGTGTTTTCGGAGGGATGATTTTGGCAGAGCGTTTGGCTAAAATGATTTTTCGCAAACTGAGGCACCTATGACGTTTAATACGCCGCTCGATGTGAGGATGGCTTGCCGCAACAATAAATTAAAACAGTTTTCGGCGCGCGCCTTGCCCGGCTATCTCTGCGTCAATGTGGCGTTTTTGGACGTCGTTTACGCCGACGACTTTGAGGCGTTTTGCCGCGCCAACCCCAAGCCGTGTCCGCTGATTCGCCGCATGGATCCGGGGCAGAGCGATTGTGACGATTTGGCGGTTGAGCTGGATATTCGCACCGATCTGGGGTCTTACGACGTGGTGCGGGACGGCGTGGTTGTGGAACAGCGGGCGGACATCGTCGAGTTGTTCGACGAGCGGACGGTTGCGTTCTTGATCGGTTCCAGCGTTTCGTTTGACGGCCTGTTAAGGGAAAAGGGGTACGCCCCGGCTTTTGGCCCCGAAATTCAGCTCACGGGACTGGCGTGTGAAAGCGTGGGCCCTTTTTCGGGCAATATGGCGGTCACCATCCGCGCCTTTGCGCCGCATCTGACGGACGAGGTGTGGGAGTTTACCAGCCACTTCCCGCAATGCCACGGCGCGCCGCTTGGCAAGAACAACGCGGCAGAATTGGGGATCGAAGAGCCGGACGTCAATATGAACGGGCACCGCTTTGCAGTGCCGGAGGGCACGGATTGCCTGTATTGGGCTTGCGGCATCACTCCGCGCATTGTCGCCGAGCAGGCTAAGTTGCCGTTTATGATTTCCTACACGCCTGGTCATGCGATGATTACGGATATTCCCACCGCAAGTCTGTATCAGGCCGACCCGGACGGCGCGCCGGCAAGAAGCGCCAGTTAAATTTCTGCGTTGCCAAAACAGGAGACCGCACTATGGCCAAGCTGCGCTTACCGAATTACCCTCCGGAGCACGGAATACGAATGCCGGCCGAGGCGATGGCTGAGCTGATTACCCGCATGTTCGTGCGGGTCGGCATGACAGAGGAGGACGCGGCCTTTACGGCCTCGCTGTTGGTGCAGTGCGATTTGCGCTGCGTTTTTAGCCACGGCACCCGGCACTCTCCTTATTATATGCGCGGGATGTTGCAGGGCACGATCAACCCAAGGCCCGAGGTGCGCGTCGTCGACGAGTCTGGGACCACGGCCGTGCTCGACGGCGACGGCGGCCTGGGGTACATCCCGAGTTATCGCGCCGCCGAGTTGGCCATAGCTAAAGCGGTGGACCTTGGCATGGGCGCGGCGACGACGCGCAATCACTACCACTTTGGCTCGGCCGGTATTTATTCGCGCATGGGGTTGGCGCACAATTTAATCGGCATGGCGTTTTCGTCGGTGCGCTATCCCTTTAAGCCGGAAGACTCGGTATTGCATGCGGCCGGCGCTTCGCCGATTAGCGTTGCGGTGCCAGCGGGGGAGCAACCGCCGCTGGTACTGGACATGGCGGCCAATATGCTGCCCCACGAGCCCGAGCTGATGGAGCAGTTTCCCAAGGTGTTTTTTAAATCGCTGGGGATCGGCGCCGTGCTGCAGGTGCTGGGCGGTGTTCTGGCCGGTATATGGAAACCCGAGTTTCAGGCGCCCGCCTCGCCGTGGGCGTCCAATCAGGGTGCATTTGTGGCTTTCTTTGATATATCCCGTTTTATGCCGGTGGAGGAGTTTAAGCGCGAGATGGACAATTACGCCGGCAAGGCGAGCCGCATGCGGCCTTATCCCGGCGCCGACCGGGCGATACTGCCCGGCGGCATGGAGTGGCATTGGGAGCGGGAAAACAAGCGAGACGGGATTCCGGTGAGTTTTGAGCACCGGGATGCGCTCGAATCTATGGCGGCCGAGTTGGAGGTGGAGACTCCCTTTGGGCGCTATGAATCGTCGAGGTTTTAAGATGAAAATTACCGATGTGGAAGTCATCCCGATTCGCGCCGGCCTGGCGGCGCGCTACGCCGACCGCGAAGTATATTTTCCGGTAGTAGACCGGCGCACCATCTTCAAAGTACACACCGACAACGGTCTGGTGGGGTACGGCGACCACCGCCTGGGGGGGGTGTCTCGCGAGAGCGTGGCACCGCTGATCGGCCGGGATCCCTTTGATTTTATTAACAATACCTTTGACCCGGGACTGGGGGGGGCGCTCTACGACGTCATGGGCAAATACCTGGATGTGCCGGCTTATAAGTTGATGGGGCAGAAGGTGCGCGACGCCGTTTCGGTGGCCGCCTGGACGGCGCAGTCGTCGCCGGAGGCCCTGGCCAGCGAAGTGGAGCGCGCGGCCGGGCAAGGGTACAATGTGTTCAAGATGCACACGGCGGCCTACTTTGACGTGGTGGAACAGACCCGGGCGGCCGGGGAAGTAGCTCCGGAGGGCTTTAAACTGCACTACGATTTTAATGGCAACCGGACGCTGGCCACGGCGCTGCCGCTGATCAAACAGCTCGAAGAGCATCCGGTTATGGGGTTTATCGAAGATCCCTTTCCAAAGAACGACTGGGACTCCTGGTGCCGTTTGCGCGAGCAGAGCAATATTCCGCTGATTTTCCACGTGGCGGCGACGCATGTGGAATTGCACGAAGTGGTGGCCGGTGTGGCCGACATCTATTTGTTCAGCGGCGTGTCTGTGGGCGATACGCTGACATCGGGGTTTGCCTGTGCGCGCGCCAACGTGCAGATGTTGCTGCAGTTGACGGGGGGGACACTGGCCAAGGCGCTGGCCCTGCACCTGGCGGCGGTTTTGCCCACGGCCACGGCGCATTCGATTCACCTGGACGACCAGTACGAGGGCGACGTTGCGAGCGAGCGCATCGCCGTGGTCGCGGGCAGTTCGCCGGTGCCCGATGGGCCCGGGCTGGGCGTTGAGGTGGACGAAGACGCGCTGGCTGAGCTGGCCGCTAAGGCCAGGGAAGATGTGCCGTCGCCGCGGTGCGTGGGGGTGCTCCAACTTCCCGGCGGCCGGCGGTGGTATACTACTATGACGCCCGACGTCGGCCGGCTGACGGGGCGCGAGGAGGGGACGATTAGGGGGATACGGCTGGGCGCGTGGGTGGAGGATGGTTCGGATGAGTTTGAGAAGATGTTTGAGCAGGTGGCGCGGGAGGGGGCGGTTGAGGCGGATGATGGGGCGTGACAGCGACGTACTTGGAATTGGGACCTATCGACCGGAACTTACACTGTAATAGTCACGACTCAACGCATCAGATGGGTGGGCAAAAGAGTGTCGTAGACAATGTGTTGTTGCGGGTTTTCGAATACCTGCCACCCGCATAGATCAAGGATTTGCACCAAAAGTTCGGAAATGGTTCGGACACTTTATGTTATGTGCCTGCAGCCTTATCCTCAAAAGCAATGGCGCCGTCCTTGCGCCACCAGAACGTCCGTGATTAGCATAAGGAGTTGCTCGGTGAGTCCTTCACGCCTTCCTGTTGGAGAACCTGTAGATGAAGGCTGTCTGCAGAATATGCCGCAAAAAAGAGAGTATCAGGGGCAGTTCGTTACTCTTTCTCCGGTTGATGCCAAATCGGATGCGCACGAACTCTACGATTGCTCTCACCAAACAGAAGAGAAAGAGTCGCTTTGGACTTATATGGGTTATGGACCATTTCCCGATGAGTATGCAATGGGCGAGTGGCTGCTGGAAAATGCAGAATCCTCCGACCCCCTCTTCTTCACAGTCCACCAAAAGGGTCCAGACCGTCGAGTTGGGATGGTTAGTTTCCTCAATCTTGTTCCGGATATGCGGCGGCTTGAATTGGGACATATCTGGTATGGACCGGAGGCGCAGCGGACGAAGGTCAATAGCGAAGCGGTGTATTTGATGCTTTGTGAGGCTTTTGATCGACTCGGATGTCGTCGAGTAGAATGGAAGTGTGACGCATTGAATGAACGATCTCGTGCAGCTGCGATTTGATTGGGCTTCCAGTTTGAAGGAATTTTCAGATATCATATGATTGTCAAAGGACGGAACAGAGATACAGCCTGGTATTCAATGCTAGGTCAGGAATGGCCTGCAATTAAAAGGAATATGGAAGCGTGGCTATACGGGATTGATAGTCAGAGTGTTTCCCTGCGCCAGCTTAATGCTGAATTAAGTCAGAAATCTTCGCAACTGAGATGAAGTGGCCTTGCCGTGCGTTTAAAAATCAAATTTTAGCTGGTACCATCTGCTAGCTGGATCAGCTCGGCTTCTAGAGCGCCATTTTCCACCCACAGTTTGGCCATCGAGACCGGCAGGTCAAAGCGGCGTTTGCCGATGCTGCCCGGGTTGAGATAAAGTACGTCGTTGCGCCGTTCGATGTGGGGCCGGTGCGAGTGGCCGTAAATGACGGCCGCGAATCCGGCCGCGCGGGGATCGAGGTCGAGGTCGTCGAGGATGTGATAGACGTACAAGTTGTGTCCCTCCAACTCTATGACTTCGCTCAGCGGTAGATAAGCGTCTTCTGCTATATTGCCGCGCACCGCTGTGACCGGGGCGACGGCGGCTAATTGATCGAGAATCTCTGGGTCGCCTACGTCGCCGGCGTGGATGATGTGATCGACGCCTTGCAGGCTGGTTAGAACTTCGGGGCGGAGTAGGCCGTGAGAATCGGAAATTATGCCAAACATATTATGCTCGCTTGCCGAAATCGGCGTTCTGTTGCAGGGTGTGAATGGTCGAGTCTAAAATGTGCCGCCGGTGAGGCCGAAACTGCTCGCGCAATGTTTGCAAGAAGTGGAGTCGTTTGTCTTCTCTGTCGACGTTAAAGCGCAAGTTTGTGCCGGTTGCCGTAAAACCTATGAAGAGCAGTTTTCTGGGTTTGTCGCTGGCGTTGCGGCTGCCGGTGTGGACCAGCGCGGTAGTGGACGCGGCGATCTGGCCTTTGCTGCCGGTCAGCGGAACGGGGTCTGCGTAGCCGAGGTCGGGCAGGTCTTTAATGTTCTGTGGGTGGTCTTTGGGGGCCTCTTTGCTGCCGTAGTACTGGCTGAGCAATTTGTGGCTGCCCGGGCGAATAACGGTTGGGGCGCGGTCGGCGGGTATGTCGTCTAAAAATACCATGTACATCAGGCACACTCGGCGGGGGATGCCGAGGAGTTCGTCCAGATTAAAGCAAATATCTACGTGCTCGCTGTCGGGGTTATAAGACCACTCGCCGCCCTGCGGTTCGGTGTGCAAGAAGGCGGCGGATATAAATTCGACGGTATCGCTGCCCAGAATTTTTTGCGCCGCCTGTTCTAAGTGCTCGTGCTGGTAGAGGTCGAGCAAGCGGTCTTCGATGGGGTATTCTACTATGCCGGTAGATTTGGTCGGGTGGTTGGCGTAAAACGCGTCCATGCCCTCAGAGGCCGTATCGATAATGGGCATGGGGACCAGGTCGGTGAGTACGGCCGCACCTCGATGCACAAAGTTGTGTACGTCGTCATCTGTGACGAGCATGGCGTCCTCGCATTTCTGGTGTATTTAATATTGAATCCGGACTCAGATAGGGGCCCGATTGTTCTTATAGACAACAAAGACTTGCCGTAATAGTACATATTGTGCAGCGCAGAGCCAACCCCCAGTGTTGTGGATTAGCTTGACCATACGTCCTAAAAAGTGTTTATAATGCCTGTTCTGCGGGACAATTTCGACGCTGTTTTTTCTTTTTAATTATGTAGTTTGAGGTGCGTATGGATTGTCATTTTTTAAGTATAAGCGAGTTGGGAGCGGGTTATCGCGCGGGCGAGTTCTCGCCGGTGGAGGTGGTCGACGCGTTGTTGGAGCGCATTGAGCAATACGGCAATCAAAGCAATGCGTACATCACCGTTACCGCCGAGCGGGCGCGGGCAGAGGCCAAAGCGGCCGAAGCTATGTTGGGTGCGGGCGCAGATTTGGGGCCTTTGCACGGCATTCCCATTGGGTTGAAGGATTTGCTGCATACGGCCGGCATTCGCACTACTTGGGGGGCCAGAGCACTGGAGCATTTTGTGCCCGATAATACTGCGACGGTGGCCCAGCGACTTGCACAGGCCGGCGCGGTGCTGATGGGCAAGGTGAATATGGTGGAGTTGGCGTTTGGGCCGTACGGTTTAAATCCGCATTATGGCACTTCGCTCAATCCGTGGGATGCGGAACGGGTGCCGGGCGGGTCGAGCAGTGGGTCGGCTACGGCGGTGGCAATGGGGTTGGCCGCGGCCACCCTGGGGACCGACACCGGCGGGTCGATTCGCGGTCCGGCGTCGTTTTGCGGCGTGGTGGGGCTCAAACCCACTTTGGAGCGGGTGAGCCGCGCGGGGGCGATGCCGCTTTCCTGGACGTTGGACAGCATAGGGCCGTTGGCGCGCTCAGTAGAAGATGCAGCGCTGGTTTTTGCGGCGATTGCCGGGGCCGATGCGGCCGATCCGGTGACCTTAGGTCAGCCAGTACTGGATGTGTTGGTGGGACTGAAGCGGGGCGCGAAGGGGATGCGGGTAGGGCTGGTGCGCGATCCGTTTTTTGAGGAGGCGGATGCCGAAGTGGTTGCTGCGGTAGAGGCGGCGGCTAGCGTATTAGAAGAACTGGGCGCGAGCATCGTCGACTTTGCCTTGCCCGAAGCGCGGGAGGAATTGGACGAAGAAATGGCCGGCCGCGGCAGTTTGACGATTATGCCCGTGGAAGGCTATGCGTGCCATCGCAACTTTATTGCGCAGCACGGCGAGCAGATGGACGAGCGCATTCGAGCGCGCATCGAACACGGGGCGTCTATCGCGGCGCCGGATTATGCGGCCGTGTTGCAACGCCGCGCAGAGTTGCGTCGGTCTGTGGTAAATACGCTACGGGAGGTGGATGCGGTGATTTGTCCGACCACGTTGACGCCGGCGCCCCGCATTGCGGATGTGGACGTGGCGCCGGTGCGTTTGACCGCGCGGTTGGTGAATTTTTTGGGACTGTGCGCGGTGTCTGTTCCCTGTGGCTTGACGGCAGATAATTTGCCGATTGGTTTGCAGATTATCGGCAAACCTTTTGATGAAGCGTCCATCCTGCAGTTGGGGTATGCGTATGAGCAGGCCGCGCAGAAGCTGCGGCCTCCGGGCTTTTGAGGGGATGGGGCCGCTTCTGGCCTTTCGAACCGGAGAAGCAGATGGAGAATCAGAAGTACAAAGAAAGTTTCTGTTTATCGGCGGTGCCGATGCAATGTGGGCTCTCTATTTTTGAATTATTTCCACCCTATGACTTGTCCAGCACAGCTTGTGCTGTTGACGAGAAAGGTATTAATACCCGATGGAAACCACCCTTCTCGGTCGCACTGGCCTTACTGTTTCCCGCATGGGGATCGGCACCGGCGGTCCCAGCCAGATCGGCCGCAACGCGGGATGCAGTGAGGCCGAATCGGCCGACTTGCTGCGATGGGCCTTTGACCGGGGCGTCAACTTTGTCGATACCTCGGAAGCCTACGGCACCGAGTCCATTGTCGGCCGGGCGCTCAAGGGGCGGGACCGCACCGAGGTCATCGTTTCCACCAAGAAATCGACCCGCAGAGAAGAGGTCACCGCTCAGACTTTGCGCCACAGCCTGGAGCAGAGCCTGCGCCGCCTGGGTACAGACTATATCGACCTCTACAATCTGCACGGCGTCGTGCCCCAGGACTACGGCCGGTTGGTCGAGGAAATATACCCCGTCTTGCAGAAGGTCCGCGAAGAGGGCAAAATACGCTTTATAGGGATCAGCGAGATGTTTAACGAAGATCTCAACCACACCATGCTGCAGCAGGCCCTCACCGACGATATCTGGGACGTGCTCATGGTTGGTTTTAATATCCTCAACCAGACGGCGCGCCACGCCGTCTTCGCCCGGGCCCGGGCCCGGAACGTGGGGATTCAGATTATGTTTGCCGTGCGCCGGGCGTTGGCTCACTCCGGCCACCTGCAGGAATTTGTGACGGACTTGATTCAGAAAGGCCAACTCGACGAGGCCGAGTTGGCCGCAGCGGGCTTCCCCGACTTCCTCCTAGACGCCGCAGCGTCCTTGCCCGATGCGGCCTACCGCTTCTGCCGCGACGAGCCCGGTGTCCACGTCGTTCTTTCCGGCACCGGCAACGACCAGCATCTAAAAGCCAATATGGCATCCTTCGGCCGGCCGCCTCTACCCGAAGCTGTGACCGCCCGAGTCAAGCATCTCTTTCGCCACGTCGACTCGACGACCGGCCAATCCCTGTGACCCCACTGCCATATCAAATAATAGATCTAGAAAATGCCTTCTAATTGGTAAATGCGAGCGACGATGATTATATTTTTTAATTCGTCAATTTTTATTTTTTATTGTTTTTAAAAAAATAGGGAGGCCTCGAGTAAATGGCTGAAGCGCAACAAGAGGCGGTTGGAGATTTGCTGCCGGTGCGCAGCGGGAGCGCACCGAGCGCGGCGGAGGAGGCCATACTGGCAGAGCATGTGGAGCAGTTTAAGAGCCGCGGCTATACGGTGCTGCGCGGGGTGCTCAGCGCGGCCGAGGTGGCGGCGGTGCGGGAGCGGATGGACGTGCGGATGGCCGCAAAGCTGGCGGCGCAGCTCGGCGAGTTGGAGGGGAAGCCGGCGACCGGCGCGGAGCTTGCCGCGGCGGGCCATACTGTCAGCATT
>CAXGRO010000027.1:0-19055 GCA_964012055.1 uncultured bacterium | reverse complement strand
GTCTGTCGTCCGTAGACGATGGCCGCGGCCAACAGGCCAAAAATTGACCCCGATGCGCCCAGCGTATGGGCGTTGCCCATAACAGCCGAGAGGATAAAGCCCATCGCGCCCGCTACCGTGAAGATGATGAAGAGCCGCATGGGCCCAAACATCTCCTCCACCATCGGCCCCAATTGGCGGATCCACATGGTGTTGAAGAAAATGTGCAGCAGCCCGCCGTGCAGGTAGATGGCCGTAAAGAGCGTCCACCAATGGCCGTGCAGGAAAACCGGATAGAACCCGGTCATGCCGAACAAAAGACTGGCGTTGCCGCTGGGCGACAGGAAACCCAGAAAACCTTCCATCTTAAAAATGGCACTGGGGTCGACTAGCAGACACAGGACGTAGAGGACGACACAGATGGCGACGATGCTGCGGGAAAAATCCACCTGAATGCCGATTTTGCGCATCCAGGTGGTAAAGCCGAACATGCCGGGCCGGGACTGGCCGCAGTAGGGGCATTGGGGCACGTCGCTGTTGATGAGCTTATTGCAACTGGGGCAGAGAATGGCCGGCATAATGCAACTCCTGGGTCAGAGCCCGAGGCTGTCGTTGATTTCTTGTTGGCAGGCGTTGAGCCGGTCGTCGCAGACTTCGGCGGCGGTGACCGCCCGCCCGGCTACTTGCGATTCCATAAAAGCATAGGCCAGGGCCCACCGAGCGAGCGCCCTGGTCGGCGTCTGCTTCGGGTTGACGCCCTTGTTGTATGGCGGTTCCGAACTCGCAGTATTCGATGCCAATGATCTTGCGGTCGATTTTTTCAGACATTGGCGGTTTCTCGCAGCAGGGTTAGAGGTCCGACGGGGTCAGGTCCATCCCCGAGTGTTTCTTTATGCCTTCGCTGTTCCATTTGATGCCTAGGCCCTGCTGGTCGGAAATGGGCAGCAGGCCTTCTTCGTCCATGGTAAAGGGTTCTTCGACCAGGTCTTCAATATAAGGGGCGGGGGTGATGTACTCCACCCAGCGTGCCGTGGGCACGGCGGCGACCAATTGCAAGTCGGCAGCCAGGCCCACAGCGGTGTTCCAGCCGTGCGGCACAAAGAGGATGGAGTGGTCGTAGGCGTGTTGGGCGATGCGATATTCTTCGGTGAGGCCGCCGACCTTGGTGACGTCGGGCTGGATGTAGTCGACGGCGCGGTTTTCGATCCAGGGCATAAAAGTTTGGCGCCGGGTGAGGATCTCGCAGCCGGCGATGGGCAGGGGCGCGTTCTCAGTCAGTTTTATGTAGCCCTGCATGTCGTCGGGCCGCAGCGCTTCTTCAAACCAGACAATGTCGTAGTTGCGCAGCATTTTGGCCGTTTCTAAAGCCCACTTATAGCCGTGCGGCCAGTAGCCATCGGAGCCGCCGGCGTCGACCATCAGTTCTACGTTGGGCCCCACGGCCTGGCGCGAGGCTTTGATGATGGCTTCGTCGACTTGCGCCGACTCGCGGCCGAAGGGCCCCCAGCCCAGTTTAAAGGCTTTAAAGCCGCGCTCGAGGCCGGCCTGCAAGCGCTCGGCCATTTTTTCGGGTTGGGTCATGAGCATGGAGCCGTAGGGTTTGATGAGCTCGCGGTAGCGCCCGCCCAAAAGGCGGCTTACGGGCTGGCCGGTGACCTTGCCAAAAATGTCCCATAGGGCGATGTCGATGCCGGAGATGGCGTGGGTGACGGCGCCGCCGCGGCCTTGCCAGAAGGTGGCCTGGTGTAAGGTCTCGGTGACGCGGGCCGGCTCTATGGCCGATTCGCCGATGAGCATGGGGCGCAGGAGGCCCAAGGCGCCGTCGATCAGTTTGGCGGAGGTGAAGGAGCTACCCAGGCCCGTGACGCCCTGGTCGGTGATGACTTCGATGAGGGTGCTTAAATTGTCGTCTTCGTCAAAGCCCTGGTTCCAGCCGCCGTCGGGTGTGGCGCCTTTGAGGGGGAGGAGGCGGATTTCTTTGATTTTCATTTGTGGCTCCTGAATAGGGAGTAGAGATAGGAGCAAAGAATGTAGGGAATTCTTTGGGAGGCACAACTGTTTGGGGGTTGTATTGTTTGATGTGGCTGGCGAGGGGCTTGGTGGCGCTGAAGGAGGCGGTTTTGCCGGCGGTGCTTTGTGAGACCCTCAAGCGGCCTGCCGGTCTCGTACCATCCAGCCTTACTCAAGCTAGCTTTTTTAAGTTAGCAGAGTACGGCCAGCCCCTTATAAAAAGCGTCGATAGTCTACCGCAAATACGGTAGCAATGCGTTTGGCGATGTCTTTGCCAATAGTTCTTCTGCCGTTTTCCATGGCCGATAGATTGCTTTGCGAGAGGCCTACCTTCTCGGCGAATTCGATTTGGGTGAGGTCTTCTCTATAGCGGAGGCCGCGCAAGTTGATGGCCCACTGAGGATATTGGTCGCGCTCGGCGGCGAAAAAATCGTCCAATGCCATGCTGCCGTCGCTGCTGTCTTCGTCCTCTTGTATGCGGTGCGGATCGAGCTGTTCTTCAAGCTGGGGAAGCATGTGGCGAGGTACGCTATAATTTTTGCCGTCGACGGTCACCAGCGCCTTCCCCCTAGTAAGGCGCGCCTTGGTGAGTCCACGCGTAGTAGATTTCGATTTCGCCTTTAACATGGCTGTCTCTCCGTCTTGTAACACTGTGTTTGCGACTTCTCCAGCAGACGACTAAGTGGGTCTGCCGCGTTTGAGGTAGCAGTGGTGTTCGTATGGCGACCTCAAAGCTTGCCGTAGTGTGGCCAGGCGGGTTGTGCCGGGCCTTGTTCTTGGAGATCGCACCAGAGTAAATGCAGCACCTTTTTTGCCGCCGCGGGAAGCCGCTCTGCTTTTTTTGCCGCGCTTTTACTGATGCGGACTTTCCACGGCATCTGCAGTTCCTTTCGTCAATATATTCCAATTTAAGGAATATATCAAATATTGATATATAACCTAGATAACTTATTTTGCCGTTGACGAGGTCGCATGGGACTGATATATATTGGATAGAATTCGGCCGAGAATCGGGTGCCGCAAAAGTCGGGTTATTATGACTGCGATAACGCAAAGAATGACGGTTGGGGAATTGTGGCGCATGCCGCGCGACGGCTGGCGCCACGAATTGGTGAGGGGGGAACATCGAAAAATGACACCTGCGGGCAACGAGCACGGCCAGGTGGCGTTGCGCTTTGCCTGGCGCCTGGCCCAGTACGTGGATGGCCAACAACCTGGGCGCGACCTATGCGGCGGAGACCGGTTTTCTGCTCGCGTCCGATCCCGACATAGTGCGCGCCCCCGACGTGGCGTTCGTCCGGCGGGAGCGTATCGAAGAGGTGGGCAAGGTAGAGGGATACTGGCCCGGCGCGCCGGATCTGGTGGTCGAAGTCGTTTCCCCTAGCGACCACTATGCCGAAGTCGAAGAAAAGGTCGCCGACTGGTTGGCGGCCGGCACGCGTTGGGCGCCGTGGTCAACCCGCGCCAGCGCACGGTGGGGGTGCATTGCTCGCCGAGCGACATTCGCGTTCTGCAAGAGGGGGAGGTGCTGGACGGCGGCGACGTGGTGCCGGGTTGGGAAGTGGCGGTGGGGGAATTATTCGTTTAATATTTCTCTGTTTAATACATCCCGTGTACAAAGCCCGTTCGCAAAATACCTGAGGGAATTCTGTGCAACCTATAATCATCGGCGCCGGCCGCGGCAGCCGGCTCAACGCCCTGACCGACAGCCAGCCCAAATGTTACGCGCCCGTCGGCCAGCGGCGCATCCTCGACTGGCTGCTCGAAGCGCTGGAGGGGGCCGGCTTGGACACCCCCGTCTTTATCGGCGGTTACCAGATCGACCTGATTCGCGCCGACTACCCCCATCTCACCTTCTGCCACAACGCCGATTGGCCCAACAACAATATTCTGGCCTCGCTGTTTTACGCAGAAGATCACATGAGCGAGGGTTTTGTCTGTACTTACGCCGACATCCTCTACCGCGCCGGCGTGGTGCGGCGCGCCCTGGAGCACGAGGACGACATTGTGCTCTGCGTCGACACCGATTGGCGCGCTCGCTACGCCCACCGCTCGCAACATCCCGAGGACGACGCCGAGAAGGTCATTGCCGAAGGCGATATTGTGCGGCGCGTCGACCGGCGTATAGACGCGGCGGTAGCCAGCGGCGAATACATTGGCGTCGCCAAATTCAGCGCCGAGGCTGTGCGGTGGTTGCGCGACCACCACCAGCGGGTGCGGGAGATTTTTAGCGGCAAAGTGTGGCGCGACGATACGGTTTTTGAAAAGGCGTACCTGATCCACCTCTTTCAGGAGATGCTGGAAGAAGGCGTGGACTTTCACATGGTGACCACGGACGGTGAGTACATGGAAATAGACACGGAAGAAGATTTTGCCCTGGCCAACGAGCGCTGGCCGCGGCAGTACGGGGAGGGTTAGAAATGTCAACGTTAGAACACTACGGCACGCTTTTTCCCACCAGCGTAGTGGGGTCCATGCCGCGCTCCGATTTTGTTCGCGACGTGGTGCTGGCCGATCCGCCCATGCCCGAAGCGCAGCGGCAGCAGGCCCTGGACGCGGCGGTGGCCTATGTGGTGGCCCTGCAGGAAGGCGTGGGTTTGGACGTGGTCAGCGACGGGGAATGGCGGCGCGCTTCTTACATTGGCGTTATCGCCGAGCTGGCGCACGGCTTTGAAGTGGGCGTCAACCCGGCCGACGGCCGGCCCTGGACGATTGTGGTGGACGAACTGGCGCCCAAAAACCCGGGTTTTATCGCCCGCGAAATTTCTTTCCTCAAAAGCATTAGCGGCGCCAGAGTGAAAGCGACCTTGCCGGCGCCGGCGCTGCTGGGCGAGCGCATGTGGGACGCAGAGCGCTCGGCACCGGTCTATCCGACGCGCCGCGACTTTGTGGAAGCCTGCGTGCCCGTTTTGTGCCGCGAGGTAGAATTATTGCGCGACGAAGGCGTCGACGTGGTGCAGATAGACGACCCGCATCTGTGTTTGCTGGTGGACCCGCAGGTGCGCGCCCAGTACGACGACCCCGAGGACGAGGCGGCGTTTTCCGCCGCAATGACCAATCAGGTAGTCGAAGGCATTGGGGGATTGCGCCTGGCCGTACACTTGTGCCGGCGTGCCGGGGCTCGGGTGCGGGGCGAAGCGCTGCACCAAGGAGGCTATGGCCCCATCGTCGCCTATCTAAACCGGCTCAAGGTGCACCACCTGACCATGGAATTCACCAGCCCGGGCGCCGGCGACGCCGAAGTTTTTGCGGATTTGCGCGAGGACCTAGAGATCGGCCTGGGTTGCGTGGGCGTGCACCCGGGTGAGGTCGACGGTGTCGAGGCGATTGTCGAGCGGGTGGAGCGCGCCCTGGCTTATTTGGCGCCAGAGCGGGTGGTGCTCAACCCCGACTGCGGTTTTGCGCCGGGGTCGGCGGCGCGGGTGGACTTGGACGAGGTCTACACCAAATTGGGTTTTATGGTGGAAGCGGCGCGGCGCTTGCGCGAAAAATACGGGTAGGTGGTTATGCGCGTTGAGATTTTAGTGGTCGACGATGATACGGGGGAGGCGCTGCCCTGCCGTTTGGCGTTCAGGGGCGAAGAAGTCGACGGGATCGATGAGGTCGAGTGCGACGGGCGTTGGGAGGGGGAATTGCCCGACGTCGATATGGAGGTGGAGATCAGTCGCGCCGACGGGTGGGAGGTGCGGACGATGTCGCTCCCGGCGTTTATTGAGACGTATTGCGAAATTCGGCTTTGTCGCAGCGATGATGGATGAGTGTGAGAAGAATTTATCGCCGCTTCGCTTGCCCAATTCCTTTCCATTGCCGCCGCGCGGCGGGTCCACACGCGAATCTGCGGCAGCGTCGGCAGGCGTTGACCGGCGGCGGCAGTTCGCAGGCGTTCTGCCACATCTGCAGCATTCATCTTGGCCAATTGTTCCAGCGATTTAATGTTTGCCCGCACCAACATATTGCCAAATTCCGTGCCAATGCCCTGGTGCAAGTAGAGGCGGGTGATGCGGCGCAGGTCGGCGCTGGCTTTGGCGCCGAATGACTTTTCCAATTCCATCCAGTGTTGCTCGGCGTCCCAGCCTTCGAGATCGGTGAGGTAGTGCAGGCCGCGCTCCTGCATATGGGCAACGAGGGATGGGTCCAATTCTTCTACGCGATCCAGCCGCGGTGTGACCGACATCAGGGTAAAGCGGTCGATGCCTTTGTCGATGAGCAGGGCACAAAGAGCGGCGATGAGGAAGAGGGCGGCGCGGCTCATGCGGACGCCGGCCGTGGGCCTTTGATCGGTGTAAGATCCAAAAGCCGGCGCCAGCCGGTGCCAAACGAGAAAGCGGTAGATGACGGCGCACTCCACCGCAAAGGGCGGAAAGCCGATAAAACCCGCCAGCGGCATCTCGAATAACTTCAGCTCGTCGAAGTAGGGCACGGTGTAAATCCACTTGGCCCGGGCCCAAAAATTAAAAAATTCCCACAGCAGTCCGGCCAGCCCCCCGGCCAGCAACAGGCGCAAGGTGGGGCCGTACTCGCCGCGCTCGAATTGGCGCAGCAAACCGTTTATGCCGCAGCGATAGTTGAGCGGCGCCAACAATAGAAACACGCCGCCCCACACCAGGGGAAAGAAGTAAGTGGGCCAGAGCATGGGCAGGGCGAGGAAGAGGAGGCCGGCCACTTGCAGTAGATATAACCCCCTGGAAGAAAAGTGCAGAGGCCGCCCTTGGCCCCGGCCGCAGGTGCCGCGCAGCGCCAGGTAGTGGTCAATCCAAAATATGCCGGGAAAGACGGTGGCAAAGGAGACAAAGGTACTCAGCGTGCGCAAAACCTGGGGGTCGATGACAAAGACGTAATACCAGTTCTGCAGGCGGAAGTTGAGCAGTTCAAAAAAGTACCAGCTCACGGCCGACCAGAACAGCAGGGGGAAAAATCCAGAACCGCAGGAAGCGATGAGGGAACGGCCCTGGCGGCGGTGTATAAGTCGGTCAAAAGTAAATATGAGGCCGTACCAGGCGCAGATATAAAAGAAGTTGGCAAAGGGTTCCACGCCCTGCACCATGAGCACAAAAGTGGCGGCGATAAAAGCCGGTCCGAGCAGGAGCAAGAGGAAAGACATAGTTGGCCGCCTACAAGCGCAGCGGCCCCAGGTTTTGGTCGCGCATAGACACGGGGTCGGCCAGCTCGATGAGGTCGGGGATATCGAAGTGGGCCAGCAGGCCAAAACAACACAGCGGCGCGACACCGGCGTAAGGGGCGGGCCAGTCGACGATACGCCCCAGCGAATCCATCAGGCTGTGCGTGGTGAGCGAGTTCAAGTAGTCCGGTTTGAGCGCTGCGGCGATGAGGGCGACTACGGGTGCAGTTTGGCCGCTGGCGTGCAGGTCGATGCTGGCGCTGGGGTACTTTTTGCGGACCCATTCGAGGGCGCTCAGCAAATGGCCCGCCATCAAGCCCAGCGAGCGCTGGCCGGTGGTGGCGACAATCATGTGGTACTGCCAGGAGCAATGCTGTTCGCCGGTGCCGAAAAGGTCGACGGCTACGGCGCGTTTGCCGGCGGCCAGGGCGGCATTGACCGGCGCGGCGGCGCCGTTGCGCCCCCCGTCGCCCACTACCAGGGTCAGGCCGCGGGTGCGCAACGGGGCAAATTCGCTGACGGGCACGGTCCAGGTCTCGTCGAGGCGCAGTGCGTAGTGGCGCGCGGAGTGGTCCTTGCGTTTCTGTGTGGCGCCCACCTGGCGCGCTACGACTTTGGCGTAGGTGGGCAATTTGATTAAGGAAGCCAGTTGGCGGCGGGCGACGGCCGGGGCCGTCTTTTGCTTTTTGCGGCTGCGGATTTTTTGCAGCGCGTTTTGGGCCAGGGAGATGAGAGTGGCGTTGTCGGGCGGCAGGCCGACGTCGAGTTCTTGCTGGGTGTAGAGTTCGTCGCGCCAGGGCAGGTCCTGGGCCGGTGTGTCGAGCCCCCAGTGTTTGTTGAGGAATTGGTAGAGTTGGCTGCGGTTGTCGCTTTCGTAGTTGTGGGTGCCTGGGTCGGTGTTGTCGTGGAAGGCCAGGCGGTCGGAGGCGTTGTAGAGGGCAAAGTAGGGTTTGACCGGCTGGTAGATGGATTTGCGGGTGCGCCGGGTTTGGAAACAGCAGTCGTCGTTGCGGTTGTAGATCAGCAGCGTGGGCCGCGGCGCAAACATAGCGGTGAGTTCGTCGTAGTCGGCGGCGCTGCACAGGTCGGTGGGTACCTGTTCAACGTCGCCCATGTCGGACATGCAGCCGGTGCGCTGCCACACCGGCGAGTGGCCGGCCACGGGAATAATAGTGGTGATGCGCGGGTCCAGGGCCGAGAGCACGGCGGTTTGCCAGCCGCCGCCCGACAGGCCGGTCATGGCAACGCGTTGGTGGTCGGCGCGGGGGTGGTCTAGCATCACGTCGAGGCCGCGCTTCATGATCAGGTAGAACACGCCAATGCCGGCGACGCCGCACAGGTCGAGGTGGCCAATGCGGTTGTGGTCGGCATCGGCGCGCAACTCGCCCATGCCGATGAATTCGGTGTTGAGCGCCAGCATGCCGCGCTTGGCCAGGTTGACGCAGCGCGCCTGTTTGTAGTCCATGGCTTTGCCGCCGGGGTGGTGGCCGTTGGGGTTGAGCACGGCCGGCATCTGGCCTTTGCGGCCGGTGGGTTCGTAGAGTAGGGTGGGGACCCAGAGGCCGGGGTAGCCCTCGTAGCGCAGTTTGCGGATGCGGTAGCCATTGCCCGGGTTGAGGGTGCCCAGCCATTGGACGCGGGGTTGCTGGTTGAGCAGGCCTTTGGGGTGGCCGCGGAAGAAGAGGTCGAGAATTTGGGAGCGGGTGCGGGCGGTGCGTTTTTCCCAGGCGCTTTGCGAGGCGGGTTGTTGTAGAGGGGGGAGGTGGGAGCGCAAATAAGCGAGCAGGTCTCTGTGGGCTTGTTTGCCGATGAGTTTTTTGGACAGGGCGGGTTGCATGGTTTGTTCCTTATAGGGCGGCCGTGGAGGAAAGGGGGCAGTGGCTAAATGTAGTACAAAAGTTGGAGGTTGGGAAGTTTGTCTTTGGATCTGGAGGGGGTGGCGTGGGCTTGGGCGCATGCGGGGGACGTATGGGTGGGGGACTGCGCTGGGCCTGGTTAGTAGTGGAAGGGTTTGTTGAGTTTGATGCGGCGTTCGGCGGGTTTGTACCAGCCCTGGGGGGCGTGGTCGGAGGTGTGGAGGTAGCATTGGGCGAGGACTTCGTCGCTGTTTTGGGTGAAGGTGGACAGGCGGCTCATGGGGACGGTGGTGAGGGGGGCGTGGTGGCGCGTGAGGGCGGCGACGTTGACGAAGGTGGCGCCCCATTTTTGTTCGATGTGGGAGCGGCCGCCTTTGCGGTCGTCGGGGTGGGTGTGGGCGTCCAGCCACAGGTCGATGGCGCCGGGGTGGTCGGCCAGATAGCCTTCAAAGGCCTGGGCGTCGGGCTGGCCGTCGACAAAGTAGAGGTAAGAAGCGCCTTTGGGGCCGCCGTCGGGAAAGTAGCCGTGGTAGTGGGATTGCCACTGGCCGTCTTCGCCTTTGACAAAACCCTCCCACGGGCCCGAGGCCACGGTTGTTTCGCGCAGCATGTGGTGGTGGGCTGGTGGGCGGTGAGGATGACGGCGTCCTGGTTGGCTTCTACCGCTTCTTTCCACCAGGCGAAGGTTTCGCCGGTGACGGCCCCGGCCGGGTAGCCTCCCCTTGCGGCGCGGCCCACCGGTGGACCGCCGTCGTTGCGGTCGCTCATCATCAGGATGAGCATATTGCCCACTCTAAAGGCGTAGCGCTCCCAGGTGCCTTCGATGGGGTAGAGGCGCCGGTCGGCGTGGACCCCGGAAAATTCCGGGTTGAGTCCTTCGGGGTCTAACCACTTGCGAAACCACCACTGGCAGGGCTTGTCGGGGGCGCTGGCGTCGTGGTTGCCAATGATGTGATAGAAGTGCTCGCGCGGGTGCAGGGTAGAGGCGCCCAGCTGGCGCACCACCTCGCGGCCTTCGTCGTCGTCGGGCGCGGTTTGGCTGTCCGACAGGTCGCCCAAATTTAAGACGATGTCCCAGGCGAAAGCTGGGCCGCCTTCGTCGCCGCTGTTTTCGGCCTGTTGGATGGCTTCGGCCAGGCTGTGGCGCTGGCCCACCTCCAGGTCGGTGCCAGCGTGCGAGCAGCCCATGGCCCATAGAGTGAAAGTGTCTTTCGTCGTCATTTTAGACCGGTCCTTTGGTTTTTTAGATAGTGGGAGAGGTCGAAGGAGCGGAAACGGGTTTTATACCCCAGGCGCGTCGGGTGGCGGGGGTGGGAACGGGCCGTCAGAGCGCCGCATTGGATCCACTTGGGGCAATGGCGCTCGGCGACGGCGGCCAGGCGTTGCAGGCAGTCCGAGAGATAGGGGCGGACTTCGATTACATTGCCCCAGGCGGCCCAGACCACGGGGTTGGAAACGGCGGCCAATTGGGCGGCGACAGTGCGCAGGTTACGCCGGATTAGGCGCTCGTCGGCGGCGAGGGGGAGGTCGTGGGGGTGGGTGGCGCGCAGGGGGTAGAGGTTGAGCATGACAAAACCGTCGTAGCCGCGCCGCCGGGTAAAGCGTTCGACCTTGGCAATGGTCATGTCGGGGCGGCTTTCGTCGGCCGTGCTGGGGTTGGCGCCCACCACAAAGAGCGGGTTTTTGCCGCGCTTGCCCAGCACAAAGCGGGCGCTGTTGTCGGCGTTGGTGGCGTAGAGGTCGTAGCGCATGGTCATTGCAGGGATTTGTTCTTCTGTATGAAAATGGGTATACTCAGCAGTATCATCAAGGAGCATCATTGGGCATGCAGGACAACGCCGAAACATCCGACCAGACGACGGCCGCCGAGTTTGGTCCGCAAGACCTGGCCCCTTTGTTGGACGGGGGCGGTTCAACGTTGATTTTGACCACCAATCCGGGGTTGGAGGACGTGGTTGTAGAGGAAGTCCGCGAGCGCCTTGCAGGGGCCGGGTTGGAGATGGCGCGGGCGGTGGAAAAGCCGTTTGGTCTGGACGGCTACGTGTTGGTGGAGAGCGACCAGCCTTTTGAACGGCTCGAGCCCATCGCCTTGCAATTGCGTTCTATTCACCACGTTTTGCACCCGCTCTACAGTTTTGCGCTGCCGCGCCAGGACGCCCTAGAAACCGTCCGCCGCCAAGTGGCGGCGCGCCCGGTGCCGCAAATGGAAGGGGCCCACAGTTTTCGCGTGACCAGCCGCCGCAGCGGCCAGCACGACTTTACCAGCATCGACGTGCAGCGGGCGGCCGGGGCGGCCCTGGTAGAGCGCTACGCCTGCGCCGTGGATTTAAAAAACTACGACGTGGAGGTGCGGGTGGACGTGTTCGGGCAGACGTGCCTGGTGGGCGTTCAATTGACGCAAAGCATTTTGAGCAAGCGCTACTGGCGGGTGTTCCAACCGCGCACCGCCATCAAGTCGAACGTGGCCTATGCCATGTTGCGCTTCGCCCGTCTAGGGCAGGGGGAGGGGGCGCTGCTCGACCCCTTTTGCGGCTCGGGGACCATTTTGATAGAGGCGGCGCAAATCTATCCCGATTTAGAGCTTTTTGGCAGCGACATGCACGGCGACACTATGGTCGGGGCGCAGAAAAACGCCGAGGCGCTGGGGTTGGGCGATCGCATTCACTTTCAGCAGGCCGACGCGCGGCGGTTGCGCCCGGTGTACCCGGAAGCCTATTTTAGCGCCGTGGTGACCAACCCGCCCTTTGGGGTGAAAATGGGGCAGCAGGTAAATTTCTTCCACTTCTACCGGCTCTTTGTGGAGCAGGTATGGGGGCTACTGAGGCCCGGCGGTTTGCTGGTAATGCTGGTGGGCAAGCGCGGCGTGTTTAACAAGGTGCTCGAACAGGGCGAGCGGCTCTACACCTCGCGGCACGTGCGCGTGGTGGAAACCGGTGGAGTCTACCCGGCCATCTTTGTGCTGCAGCGCCTATAGCCAGCCGCCCACCACCTGAATGGGGGTGGGGTCGTCGCCGCGGCTGACCCAGGCCGCCAGCGCTCGGCGTTTGGTCTGGACGGCAGAGGCGGGCAGCGCCGCCGTGCTGCGGTGGTGGCCGCCGTCGCGCGCTAGGGCGGTGGTTTGGTAGTCCAAGACGACAAAGTCGTGGGCCAGTACTTTGCCGCTGTTTTCTCCCCGATTGACATCGCTTTTGAGGCCAAAACCCAAAAGGGCCAGGTGGACGTGCAATTTGTCGGCGGTTTTATCGGCGGCGGCAAAGGACACCACGGCGGTGCTGTCGCGCAATTCGATTTGCAGCGCGCCCGCCTCCTGGGCCGCTTTTTGGGGCAGGGCGGCGCGCTGGAAATAACCGCGCCACTCGCGGCCGTCAAAGACAAAGGCGGGGGTGTAGATTCTTTCGCTCTCCCACTGGGCGGTGTAGGCGTATTGGCGCTGCGAGAAGGCGGGATCGGCAAAGGGGTCGGTCCAGCCGAAGCCGGTCCCAGTAGTCGACGTGGAAGGCGATGGGCACAATTTGGCGCCACAGACGCTGGTCGTCTTTTAGCGCGCTCATCCAGGCGTCGGCGGGGGGGCCAACTGCTGCAGCCTTCGGAGGTGTAGAGTTCGAGGAGGGCGACGCGGGTGGGGTCGCTTTTGAGGACGCGGGGTGGGGGTTGGGCGGGGGTTGCGGTGCAGTGGAAGAAGAGGAGGAGGGCGGCGATTTTAGTGAGTGAAGGCACGGGTAGGGTCCTATTTATTGGTATGTGGATGGGGAGTTTTAGACGTTTGAAAGGGAGCTCGGGTTTCCGGTGCTTGACGGTGCGGGGTGGGTTTGCTATCTCTGAGGGAGTAAAATTAATCAGGTTTAAGGAGTCGGTATGGAAACTATTGGGTACACTACCAATCCCTTTGGCGGGGTGATTATAGACCCGCAGCAGTTGGGGGGAGAGGTAGAGGGGTTTGCGGCGCAGTTGGAGCACTCGTTGGAGATGTGGGCTAAGGAGGAGTTTAGGGTGGTGTGGTTGGAGGTGCCCATTGCGCGGTCAGCGTTTATTCCCGTGGCCGTGGACATGGGGTTTACCTTTCACCACAGCGGCGAGGAGTACCTCATGCTCACCCGGCGCCTTGAGGAAGGGGCATTTATTCCGGCGCACGCCTCGCACTACATTGGCGCCGGCGGCGTGGTGCTCAACGCCCGGCGGGAGTTGCTGGTGGTCAGCGAAAAATACCACCGCGCCAACAGCGGCCCGCCGCGCTACAAACTGCCCGGGGGGGCGCTGCACGAGGGCGAGCATTTGGTGGAGGCCGTGGTGCGCGAAGTGGAGGAAGAGACCGGGGTGAAAACCGAATTTGACGCCCTGGTCTGTTTTCGCCACTGGCACGGCTATCGTTACGGCAAGTCGGACATCTACTTTGTTTGCCGGCTGCACCCGCGCAGCGAAGACATCACCATTCAGGAAGAGGAAATCGCCGAGTGCCGGTGGATGCCGGTGCAGGACTACCTGGACGCCGAGAGCGTGAGCGTCTTTAATAAACACATTGTGCAGGCCGCCCTCAACAGCCCGGGTGTGGTGCCCACCGAAGTGGAGGGCTACGGCGAGCCCGACCGCTACGAATTTTTTATGCCCCACGATTTGTCCACCGGCAATCGTTAGTCGGCAGAATGTTACAGCAGAGGAATCAGCCGGACAGGACCCCCTACCTGTACGCCTCGCTCATCATTGTAGTTTTTGGTTGCCTCTACGCGGCCATCTTTGACGAAGACCTGGAAGTAATGGGCGACAACGCTACCTATTACATTCTGGGCAAAGCGCTGTACCTGGGCGAGGGGTACACCCATATAAACTCGCCCGAAGCGACCCCTGCCAACGGTTTGCCGCCGGGTTATCCGGCGATTATTGCCCTCACTATGACATTGTGGTCGACGGATTTTGCCGCCGTAAAGCTGGTCAACGGCCTGTTCCTATTGCTCTCGGCGCTGGTCCTGTTTGCCCTGGTCCGGACGCTGAGCGATAATGTGCATTTGGCATTGGCCGTCGCTCTGGCCACCCTGCTCAATGGGCATCTGCTGCGCTGGTCGACCTTGATGATGAGCGAAATACCCTTCCTGTTCTTCTCGCTGGCGGCGCTGCTGGTGTACACGCGCCTTAGAGAAGAAAACTTCAAGCGCCCGCAAATTTACCTCTTGCTGCTGTGCCTAATCGCCGCCTTCTACATACGGACGGTGGGCGTGGCCCTCTTGCTGGCCATGGGTGTGATGCTGACCTGGCAGCGGCAGTGGAGGTATCTGGTTTTTCTGGTCGCAGGTTGCGTTGCGGCGGTACTGCCGTGGTCCGTTCGGGGGCGGCGCCTGGGAGGGAACCCTTACATCGACCAGCTTTTGAGCGTCAACCCCTACCGGCCGGAACTGGGCGCTGTGGGGTTGGGCGATCTGGTGCGGCGTTTGTTCGACAACGTCCAGCGCTACACCTTTCGGGAAATACCGGACGGCATGCTATTCCATACCGGGCGCGATTGGGCAAAGGGACCGGTGCCCAGCGATTGGTTGTTGGGCCTTCTGCTCACCGCGCTGAGCGCCTATGGCCTGTACAAATTACCCAAATACCGTCGGCTGCTGGCCGTCTATATGGGCGGCACCGGCGGTATTTTGTTGCTGTGGCCGCAAGTGTGGATGGGGACTCGCTTTTTGTTGCCGCTCCTTCCGCTGTTGTTGCTGGGCGCATTGAACGGGCTGTACGAGCTGGGGCTGCTGGCGCTAAGTAAGGTGCGCAGTGCCGTTCCGCCTAGGAGCTCGCTGGCGCCCCTCTTCGTTCTGCTCGTTTACGCTCCAGACGTGAAGCACTTGCGCCTTTTGGTCACCCAGGGAGGGTTTGTGTCTGCCTGGGATAACTACTTTAACCTGGCCAGGTGGACGGGGGCCAATACCCCCGCCGACGCCATTGTCGCCTGTCGCAAACCCTCGCTGTTTTATCTGTACTCCAATAGGAGGACGGTCGTTTATAAATTCACGCCGGATCAGGAAGAATTGTTAGAAGAGTTGCGGCAGAGGCAAGTGGACTACGTGGTGGCGGAAAATTTGGGCTATTCGTCGACGCCGCTCTATCTGGTGCCAGTTATCACCCAGCGACCGGAACAATTCTCTTTAATTCACAAATTGGATGATCCCGCCACCTGGCTGTTGCGCTTTAAGCCGCCGGGCGAATGAGGGGGATGGTGAAAACACAAGTGCATTTGGGCGAGTCCGATGTTGGCATAGAACAAAGGGCCGACTCCGCCGGTGAGATAGGGCGGCGGCAAGGTCCGGATGTGCTGACCTACCTCTACGCGTCGCTGCTCGTTGTTCTTTTTGCCATTGTCTACACGGCCGTTTTAGACGATAAAGTTGAAACGGTGGGCGACAACGCGGCCTACTACATTTTGGGCAAGGCCTTGTACAAAGGCGCTGGCTATGCGTTTATCAATGTGCCCGAAGCGCCTCCCGCCGTTTTGTGGCCGCCGGGTTACCCGGCGTTGATCGCCCTGACCATGGCACTGTGGTCATCCGAATTTGTCGCGGTCAAAGCGGCAAACGGCATCGCCTTTATGCTGGCGTTGGTGGCGGCGTTTTTTCTATTTAGGTGCTTGAGCGGCAATGCGCACCTGGCTTTTGTGGCGGCGGCGGCGGCGTTGTGCAACGGCCATTTATTGCGCTCGTCGACGCTTATTATGAGCGAGACGCTGTTTCTTCTGTGTACCATGCTGGTGCTTTGGGTGGGATCTCAGCTGGCGGCAGAGGATTTTAGACGGCCGCAGATCTATGTGTTGATTTTGTGTTTGGTGGCGGCGTTTTACGTGCGCACGGCGGGCATTGTGTTGTTTGGCGCCGTGGGTCTGGTGTTGGCCTGGCAGCGCCAGTGGAAATATTTGGCTTTGGTGGCGGCGAGTTACATTCTGGCCATACTCCCCTGGTACGTGCGGGGGCGCAATATAGAAGGGGGCAGCGCCTATATAAGTGCCTGGATGCACGTCAGTCCCTACCAGCCGGAATTGGGGACTATTGGTATGGGCGATCTATTGCTGCGCTTGCTCACTAATGCCGAACGCTATATTGCGGTGGAGATACCGGACGGTTTACTCTATTACATTGTTAACAACGACGAGAGTGTGCGCGAGGCCACGGCGGTCAGCGTTTTGTCGGGCATCGCCTTATTGCTGCTGGCCGGATATGGATTTTACACCCTCAAGACCTCCCGCCTGTTGATGGCGGTCTACGTGGTTGCCTTTGGCGGAATATTGTTGATATGGCCCGAGGCCTGGACCGGCACTCGCTTTTTGCAGCCTTTGATTCCGCTGCTGTTGCTGGGCGTCTTCAACGGTTTGTGGTCGCTGGTCCGCTTCTCGCTGCGCCGCTCGGCTGCTGTGCGCTTCGTCCACCCTCTGCTTTTAGCGCCGCTCTTGCTCATTTATTACGAAGATGTGGACTATCTGCACAAATTAGCCAAGATAGGTGTTTACCCACAGAGCTGGCTCAATTACTTTGCCGCGGCCCGGTGGATGGAGGAGAATGCGCCAGAAGACGCTATTGTCGCCTGCCGCAAACCCAATATGTTTTATCTGCACGCCAACCGGCGCACCGTGTCGTACGCGTTTACGCCCGATGTCGATGAATTGATCGCCGATCTGGAGCACAAGCAAGTGGACTACGTGGTGGCGGAAAGTTTGGGATTTACGACGACCTCGCGCTATTTGGTGCCGGCCATCCAGCAGCGCGCCGAACGCTTTGCGGTGGTTGGCAAATGGGATAATCCGCTCACCTGGCTGTTTCAATTTAAGCCGTACGACTGACGAGAGAGGTATAAAATGAATATTAGATTGTGT
This sequence comes from uncultured bacterium, assembly GCA_964012055.1. Taxonomy (GTDB): domain Bacteria; phylum Latescibacterota; class UBA2968; order UBA8231; family UBA8231; genus CAXGRO01. The sequence goes on along the minus strand of CAXGRO010000027.1, from coordinate 2,257 downwards.
GTTCTTCTGGCCATGCTGGCCGCGCCGGCGGCGTGGGCCGCCGATGGCGCCGTCGACTACGCCGCCCAGAGCGTCACCCTGGCGCTGGGCGAGGAGCCCCCCGACCTCAACAGCATGCGCTCGACCGACGCGGTGAGCTTTTTTGTGTTGGGGCACGTCAACGAAGGGCTCTTGCGCTACGACCGCCGTGGCCGCCTGGCGCCGGGCGTGGCCGAGCGCTGGGAGGTGGGGCTCGAAGGCGCCACCTTCTGGCTGCGCCCCGACGCCAAGTGGAGCGACGGCCAGCCGGTGACGGCGGCCGATTTTGTTTTTGCCTGGCGCAACGCCCTAGACCCCCAAACCGCCTCGCAGTACGCCTATATTCTCTACCCTTTAAAAAACGCCGAGGCCGTCAACCGGGGCGAGAAGCCGTTAGAAGAATTGGGCGTACACGCCGTCGACGCGCGCACCTTAAAGGTGGAATTTGAACAGCCGTGCCAGTACTTCCTCAGCCTTACCGCCTTTGGCACCTACTACCCGGTGCGCGAAGATTTTTTTAAAAGCCGCGGCCAGCGCTACGCCGCCGACGCCGGCGATTTGCTCTTCAACGGTCCGTTTAAGCTGACCCAGTGGGTGCACAGCGCCTCCCTGCGTTTGGAGAAGAACGAGCACTACTGGAACCGCGACAAAGTGCAGCTCAACGTCATCGACATCCCCTATATCACCGACGACCCCATGGCGCGGCTCAATTTGTTTAAGGACGAGAAGATCGCCATGACCGGCCTCAACTCCGAAACGCTCAAAGACGCGCTGCGCCAAAAGTACAAGATCCGCCGCCACCTCGACGGGGCCGTATTCTATCTGGAATTCAACCACCGCCCGCAACGGCCGACGCGCAACCGCAACCTGCGCAAAGCCATTCAGGTGGTCTTTGACCCCAACGAATTGGTCGACAAGGTGATCGCCGTGCCGGGCAACGAGCCGGGGCGTTCGCTCATTCCCAGCTGGATTATGGGTTTGGACAAACCCTTTCGCCAGGAGTACCCCGCCAGAGAAATTGCGGTGGACTTGCAGCAGGCCCAGGCGCATCTAAAGCAGGCGCTAAAGGAATTGGGCGTCGACGCCGTGCCGCCGCTGGTCTACCTCACCGGCGATAGCCCCGACGCCAGCAAGCAGGCCGAGTACATGCAAAACCTATTCCGCACGACGCTGGGGATCGAATTAAAAATCGACAAGCAGACCTTCAAGCAGCGTTTGGAAAAAATGACGACGGGCGATTTCGACATAGTGGCGGCGGGGTGGGGGCCCGACTACGACGACCCCATGACCTTTGCCGATCTATTTGCCTCGTGGAACGAGAACAACCGCGGCCGCTACGCCAGCGACGAGTACGACAAGTGGATCCGCCTGGCCCAGAGCACGGAGGACCCGCGGGAGCGCATGGACGCGATGGGCAAGGTGCAGGAAGTCATCATCGGCGACGTGGTCATTTTGCCGCAGTTCGAGCGCAGTGTGAACTACGTGCAGCATCCCAAAATTAAAGGCGTGGTGCGCACCCGCTTTGGCGGCGACCCCAACTATGTGTACGCCCGCGTCGTCGATTAAACGGCGCCGCTGAGGGGCCAAACGGAAGGTAAAGATGGCTGAAAAGACCGACGCCGTTGGCCCGTCTGCGCTGCCCTATGTCTACTGCTCGATTTTGCTGGTTTTGTTCGCCTCGCACTGGCCGGGCATTTTTGACGAGAGGCTGGACGGCAACGGCGACAATGCCTCGTATTACATATTGGGCAAAGCGTTGTACCTGGGCGAGGGCTATGCCTACATCAATACGCCCGCCAGCGATCCCGCCAACAACCTGCCGCCGGGTTACCCGGCGCTGATTGCCCTGACCATGGCGCTGTGGTCGTCCGATTTTGCCGCCATCAAGGTGGTCAACGGTATTTTCTTGCTGCTGTCGGTGCTGCTGTTGTTTTTTTTATACGTGCGTTTGGGCGGCAATGTGCATCTGGCTTTTGTGGCCGCGGCTGCTGCTTTTTTAAATGGCCACTTGCTGCGCTCTTCTGTTATAATGATGAGCGAAGTGCCGTTTTTGTTTTTTTCTACGGCGGTGCTTTTGCTTTTTACGCGCTTGCCGCAAGAAGATTTCAAACGGCCGCAAATCTATCTCTTGCTGGTGTGTCTGGTGGCGGCCTATTACATCCGCACGCTGGGCATCGCCCTTCTGGGGGCGGTGTGCCTGGAACTGGCCTGGCAGCGGCGCTGGAATTACCTGGGTTTT
>CAXGRO010000026.1:0-19236 GCA_964012055.1 uncultured bacterium | reverse complement strand
CCGTAATTTACCACATTAGCATCTACCACCGCCGCTACCCAGGCCTGCAAAATCGCCAGCGTCGCACCCAGCACAATTACTACAGCCGCACCGCCAGCCCGCCGCTCACCAATTGGGTAATCCTACCCCAGCGCCTGGCCGAACACCCCGACCCGGATTTGCGCACCTATTACAGCCAGTGGTCCGACGCCACCAAAGCCTACATCGAAGCGGGCTATTCACAGCGGTTCTACGAAGACAACGTCATGGACAAACCCACCTGATCTCGGCCCCCTATCGCGGCCCCAACAACCGCGTCGAGAAGTAATTCGTGGGACCGTGGCCAATCAGCCAATCACCTGCGTTAAGATCCGCAGGTGATTGGCGCCTAAAACGCGACGCACGTCGTCCTCCGCCAGCCCGCGTTGCAAAAGCAGATCGGTGATCTGCGGGTAGACCAAGGCGTCCTCCACCAATGTCCCGCCGCCGTCGAAGTCAGAGCCCAGGCCAACGTGCTCAATCCCGGCCACCTGTATGGCGTGTTGGATGTGGTCGATGAGCCCGTCCATCGTCGGCGCCGCCACGTCGATAAACTGGGGCACAAAGGTGAGCGCCACCACCCCGCCCGCCGCGGCCAGCGCCTTGAGCTGGTCGTCGGTGAGATTGCGCGGGTTATCGCACAGGGCGCGACAGCAACTGTGGGTCGCCATCACCGGCGCCGTCGAATGTTCGAGGACGTCCCAGAAGCCGCGGTCGTTCAAGTGCGACACGTCCACCAGCATGCCCAGCCGGTTCATCTCGGAGATCACCGCCCTGCCAAAGGCCGTCAAGCCGCCGCCGTTTCCCACCTCGCAGCCGTCCGCCGCCCAGGCGCGGGCGCTGTGCGTCACCGTCAGCGTGCGCACGCCGACCTCGTAAAACGCCGAGAGTGTGTAGAGGCTTTGGTCGAGCCCCTCGGTGTTCTCAATGGCCAGCACGGCGGCCAGTTTGCCCTCCTGCTGGGCACGCTCGATATCGGCGGCGCGGCGCACGACGACAATTTCCTCAGCGGAATGTTCGGCTTCGCGCAGGAAAAACCCCAGTCCGTCCAGGGCGTATTGCAGGTGCGTGTTTTTTGCCAGAGTCACGTCGACGGCAAAAAAGGCCGCGTTTATTCCGGCGGCGCGCATTTTGGGAAAATCGAGCTGCATTGGGGCGCCGCCGTGGCGACCAAAGCGTGTCACGATGTCGGCCCCCTCCTGGCGCGCCGCACCGCCGTCCAAATTGAGTCCGGCGCGCATGTGGGTGACGATGCTGTCGTTGTGGGAATCGATCACCAGCGCCGACTGGTGCAAGTCGGCGGCTCGTTCGCTAACCATGCGATATATCTCCGTTGGTTACAGGTTATTTGCCAAAATATGCGGCGGCTCAATCAGGCTCTTCAAAGTCGGCAACCACCTTGCTGTCGAGGCCGCCGCGCGCCAGGGCTTCCCAGGTGCGCATGGGAAGCCCTTTGAGTATGTCATAAATTTCTGTCTGCAGGTCGACGACAAGAGGAACCGCCTCCTCGCCCTGCGGCCGCAAATGGGCCAGCCGGTTGAGCGCGTCCATGGCAAACCCCACGCAGAAGACGTTCTGGTCGTTTTGAATAACCCCCTTTAAGGCGCCTATTGTCGACTCCAGCGCCGCACCCGCAACCGCGCCGCCGTGCGAGCAGAGGATGACCATAGACCACAGCGCGTTCTCCCGCACCGCCGAGCGCACCGGCGCAAAGCGCTCCACGCCAAAGTCGATGCCGCCGCCCTCGCACACGTCGCACTCGTCCGTGGGCCGCACAAATTTGATGGTCCTGCCCTGCGCCCGATCCATGGCCAGTCGATTCTCCTCGCGGCCCAAACTCTGCACCAGCGCTTCTAAACAAGCGGGGATTAACTCCTCGCCTGCCCCTGTGGCTACGGCGCGACGCCCTAAACAACCCAGCGTCCCGGCGGCCACGGCGCGGACGTATACCGATGTGTCCTGCTCTAAGCGAGTCGCCACCGCTTCTAAGACCTCGCTTGTGAGAGGACTGGCGTCGCCCAAGCCGTAGACGCCCGCTTTGCGGACCCATTTGAGCGGCGCCCGCGTCGCCTCGATCAAGGTGCCAGTGGCGGCCGGCCCAACGGCTGTAAGGCCATAGGTGGCGGCCCGCCGCACGCTCTCGCGCTCTTCGTACAGAGCCTGGCCGAGAAACCGCACCGCCAGTTCCGCATCGCCAATGGAAGCCAATTTATAGGCCGCGCCAATGCGCGCCGGCTCCGCCTCCTCGTTTTTTAAACGCATTTGCTCAAACAGGCACTGCGCTTCGCGCTCCCGCGCATCAGACGACAGGGTTGTCGCTTGCGGCCGCGACGGCGGCGCCTGCCCGGTGTGAATCCAGTGGTGATGGTAGCGCCATACTTCGGTGACGTCGTCGGTGGCCTCGTCCAAATCGATACGGGTCATCGGGTCCACTCCAAGGCGCTCCCAGTCCACTTCGTCGAAACTTTCTGCACTTGCAGTGGGTCCGGTGGTGCGATAGATCCAAAAACGCCACATGTAGCGCGGGTTGTCTTCCCAGGTGCGCCAATCGTCGCGGCGGTGGTTGCCCCGGTGGAAGGTATTGTGCGAGTAGAGTACAACGCTGCCGGCGCGCAGCGGCGCGGCTTCAAACGACTGCACCAGCGGCCATTTTAAATTGGTTACGGCCTCGCGCAACCGTATGTCGTGTGCCGTGCGGCGGTGTACGATATCGTCCGGATCGTATTTGGAATCGGGGCCGCTGGCCATTTGGCGCTCCATGCCTTCTATGTGGTAGGCAAAGTCCAAATGGTCGGCGCCGGCAAAATTGTCGTGGTTTTCTTCGTGGTTGAAGGCCCAGTAGTGCGAATAGGGAATGGTCGCCGTGGGCCCCATGTCTTCGCGCACTTCCTGCGGGTAGTAGAGCACCTCGATTTGCACCGCCTGGTGGTGGCGCTGTTTTCTGCCGTTGAAAGGCCCGTTGTCGTCCTTGTGCCAGTGCTGGTCCCTGCCACTGCTGGTAAAGGTGGCGCTGTGAGTGAAAGGCACAATGGCCCAGTTCTCACCGACGAGTTGGTCGCAGGCCGCCACCACTCCAGGCGAGTTAATTACGTCGAGCACGTCCGGAACACTTCCGGGCGTAACCGGCCGCCGCGCTTCCACCACCTGCTTTACCCGCTCAAAGATGCGCCGGTGGATGTCGGGCGCCACGCCCAGGCTTTCGGGCGCCAATACGACGATTCCCCTGCTGGCAAAGTCCTGCACCAGTCGCCCCGGCTCGGTGTAGGTCAGCGGGGGTGAAGCAGGTGCAGGAGAAGCTTCTTTCTTATCTTGGACCAAACCTACTCATCCTCCATGAATTGATGGACTCGCTTATTTAGATGCAAAATATCCATAGCGCATTTTACACGCGCTGAAAAACCTTGCCAAGATGCTCGGCCGCCGGCATCTCCTCGGCGCCAAACTCGCGCCCCTGAATGTATTCGCCGATGTCTACAAAGGCGCCGTCTTTTTCGCTCGATTCATACCCCGCCATCAACACCGCCATGGTATCCCAGGCCATCATCGGCCCCGATTGTGGGAAGCGCTTGGGCTCCAGGGCACAATCCACCGCATCGTTCATTTCGTTGACGTAACCGTGGGCGTAAAACTGATTGGGCCGCGGGAAGCTGGTTCCGGCGGCCGTGGGCAACTTCTCGCGAAACAATAAATTGCCGGCCGCCTCGGCCTGCGGCAGAAAGAGTTCGTTTTCGTCGTTCGGATTGATCCGCATATCGTATTGCGCAAAATCGGTAATCACCGACAATTCGTTGCGAATGCCGCTAATGCTCAGGTCGTAGCCCAGCACTTCGGCCACCGTTTGATCCTCAAAGACGACCGTCAAGCGGCCAAAGTCGTCCACGTTCTGCATTACGCGAAAGTGTTCGCCCGCCGCTTCGGGCTGGTGTTTTAGCACCTGCAATGCGACTCCCGACACCCTGGCCGGCCGCACCGGCCGGCCGTCGCGCAGCAGCCCTTCTACCTGCTTGAGATACAAACACGGCCCCAGGGGGTGGCACGCCTTATTAAACATCGAGCCACCGCCCGATTGGGTCGGCGTGTCGTAGGCCGGTGCGTGCGATCCCTGGTGGGCGCACACGCCGCGCTGGTACAGCACCTTGCCCTTGCCCACCTGCTGCGCTTCGATGAGCAATTCGACCAGTCCTTTAACGCCGTCGACGTATATAAAATCCTCGGCGTATAAAAGCTTTGAGCCACCGGCGCGTACTGCGTCCAACACTTCGGCCAAATAGGCCATGGATTCGCGCTTGCGCGTCTGCGCGTCGGCCTGGCGCCCCTCGGCGTATCCCGGCCAGATGACCGGCGGCTTTTCCAAAACGATCACCGGCACCCCGGCCCCGGCGGCTTCCGCCGCGTATTGGCCGTGGGCATAGTTTGCACAAGCGATGTTGTCTATGTGGGGCTGTACCTGCACCAGCATTTCGGCGTGATTGGCAAAACTCTGTTCCACCCCGTGCTCGCGAGCAAAGCGCTGCGCGTTTTCAATATGGCCCGCTGTGACGCCCGCCAACTGGAGTTCAACGCCATTTTTATGCGGGATCATGCCGTAGGTGCGCGCCGTGTAATCGCCGGCAAAGCCGGTGCCGTTAATCGTAATTTTTAATTTTTTCATCGTGGATATTCACCAAAGTTATTTTTCCATCCTCCCAAAAGGGCGATGTGCGACCAGGGCAAAATATAAGAAGCTATACCTATTGGTTCCACCGCGATGCATTTGTGCGCACAAAAAGGCAAGGTTTTAAAGAAAATCGGGTCACACAGCACTTTTGCGGCGCTCGCCTTGTCGCCGCTTTCGCTTGACCACGCGCCCCAAAAGGTATTTTATAATTCTCTCACCTTAGAAGGAGACAACCATGACAGACCCAACTGCTCTCGGCAATAAAACAGACCCCCTAAAGTGGTTTAATGAGATTGGTTTTGGCCTGTTCATCCACTGGAGCATAGACAGCCAGATCGGTTCGGTGATAGGCCATTCCATGGCCGGCGCCTCGGAAGATTACCTCGATAAGTTCACCCAAATCCTGCCCTCCACTTTCAACCCCAAAAAGTTCGACCCCGACGAATGGGCCGTCCTGGCCAAACTGGCGGGCATGCGCTACGTGGTGTTCACCACCAAACACCACTCGGGCTTTTGCATGTTTCACACCGCCACCACGACCTTCAACATAGCCAATACGCCCTTCCAGCGCGACCTCACCGGCGAGATAGTTGAAGCCTTCAGAAAACAAGGCATCGCCATCGGACACTACTTCTCGCCCGACGATTTCCATTTCCTGCGCCAAAAAGGCATGCCCTTGCGCCGCGGTATAAAACCCGAAGAATGCGAAGGACTGCTGGAGCACAACCAGGCCCAGTTGCGGGAGCTGCTGACTAACTACGGCAAAATCGACCTCCTGTTCTTCGACGGCCCCTCCGACGGCCTGCGCCAAACGGCCTGGGAGATCGCCCCCGACGTCGTCGTCACCCGCGGCGCCATTCAAACCCCCGAACAGTACATCCCCGGGGCGCAGTCGGAGCAACCCTGGGAGGCGTGCGTCACTATGGGCACGGGCTGGCAGTACAAACCTACCAACGAGCGGTACAAGTCGGGCACCCAATTGATTGAACTGCTCATCGAAACCCGCGCCAAGGGCGGCAACTTACTTTTAAACGTCGGCCCCAAACCCAACGGCGAATTGCCCATAGAGCAAGAGGCGCTGCTGCGCGAGATCGCCCTGTGGAATTTTGTCAACGGCGAAGCCATTTATCAAACCCAGCCCTGGCGCGTGCCGTTTGAGGGAGACGTCTGGTTCACCCAAAAGTCAGACGGCACCGTCTATGCCTTTGTCGAAATAGACGAACCGTGGCCCTTGCGCCAGCGGCGCCAATTCTCGCTGTCCTCGGTGCGGGCCAGCGATCAAACCACCGTACACATACTGGGCCAAGCCGACGACGCGACGCTGGCAGACGACGACGCCATCGTCTGGCAACAAGAAGAAGATGGACTGAAGATCAGCGCGGCACGCACGCAGCGATTGTACAACAACAGGCGCTGGCCCAACCCCGTGGTCTTCAAAATCACCCACGCGCAATTGGGCATAGTGCCACCCACCATCAACACGAGAGAGGCGATTTGGGATGCGACCTCTGCAACTTGTCTGCTGCACGCCGACCTCGTCGACCTGGGGGAAAACGAGACGGTCGAAGTCGGCTTTCAATACCGCCTGCGCAAGCGGCTGACGGAGGCATTGGACGAATGGCGGGAAACAGATTTTATAGCGTGCCAGTCGGCAGGCGCTCACAGCACGCGCATCGGCGATCTAGAAAGCGACACCACGTATGAAATCAGAGCCGTGGCCCGCCACCGCACTGCGGCCGTATATGGCGATAGCGTGCGGTTTAATACGAATTAGCGGACTCTGTGTCTGAGCCCCCTGAACACTAAAACGGTTCGGCTCTAATGTCGCTTTTTTGCTTATTCATCAGCAGTTGATGGAATATCATTCAAAGCATGAACGATTTACATAACTTTGAAGATTACACCCCAAGTCTTATGACCTCTCGAACTCCGGCAGAAATTCCTTCACGGCCGCAAAAGCGCCATCTGCCTCTTCATCGCTCATCGCGGTTTTGGGGGGCGCCACCCACTTCTCCATGAGGTCGAGGCGGCTGAGCACGGCCTTGCCGGCGGCGTGCAAAAACCCGTGCAGCGGCCGAAAAACCGCGGCAAAGGCATTGGCCCGATGCTGGGCCGCAAAAGCAGCCGGGTAATCCCCCGCTTCCCAGGCGTCGTGAAGGCGCGCCGCCAGCTGCGGTACCACATTGGGCATCAAACCGGTGGTAGCACAAACGCCGGCGTCGAGCAAATGCAGCAAAAACGATTCGCCGCCCACCACCACGCGAAAGTCGGAATCGGGCCCCAGCGCCGCCAGGTAGGCGAGCGTGTTGGCCGGGCTCCCCGAGCTGTCCTTGGTGCCCTGCACCCCCACGTCGCGCAGCCGCGGGATGGTGGCCGGCTCGACGCTGACCATGGTCATCCCCGGAATGTTGTAGAGCAGGACCGGCAGGGGCGAGGCCTCTACCAAATCGGCGAAGAAGCGCACGACCTCGTCCTGTGTCATCGGAAAGTAGAAGGGCGGATTGACCAACAACCCGTCGGCGCCCAAATCGGCGGCAGCCCGGGCCTGTTCGTGGGTGCGCCGCACGTTGGGCTGGCCGCAACCTACCATCACCGGCACCTCGCCGCCCACCTCTTCGATCACCGCCTTAATCGCCACTTCGCGCTGGTCGTCGTCAATACCGGCAAATTCGCCGGACGTGCCCACCACCACCACGCCCCGGCAGCCGTGGTCGATCACCCGGCGGGCGGTGCGCCGCATGGCGTCGGCATCTACCGCAAAATTCTCGTCCAATGCCGTCAACAAAGCCGGAATACTGCCGCGTATACGCTCTTGAAATGGAGTCATAACTAACGCTTTCTTTGGTTGAAGTATGTATTTATTTTACTGGAGCAATAGGAGTAGAGCGATCGCTAGCGATTTGCACATAGCTTCGCACCTAGCCTCTCTATAAAATAGCGTACTCTTGGCGCCCTGGGAACGCAGAATAGGCCAATATAGCGACGGCGACCACATCCTGGCCATCGCCGCCCCCCTCCAACATCAAGACCCTCAGCTGCAGAATAAAAGCCTATTGATCCCAATTAAATTTTCTTTTTTTTTAATTGAACAGATTTTATGCAGTCCTGGTCAAACAGAAGTCGATTTAGTAGATTTTTGCATTCGTACCTAATCGGAAAGACCCCCTCTATGTCTTTAGTCGACAGTCGCTGGCGCCGTACGGTAACTTTGTGCGCTCTATACGTAGCCCAGGGCGTGCCGTGGGGCTTCATGCTGATCACACTGCCCTCGTACCTGGCCTACAACTACCAGGTTGGCGACGACGAGATTGGCCAACTGACGGCTATCATTCTGGTGCCCTGGTCGTTCAAACTAATCTGGGCGCCGCTAATGGATACGTTCACCATCCGTTCCATGGGCCGCCGCCGCCCCTGGATTATCAGCGCCGAACTGATGATGGCCCTGACCTTGCTAGGATTTATGGGCCTGGGCAACCCGTCGGAGAATTTGCAGTTCATTCTCTACATGTATTTCCTGCACAATTGTTTCGCTTCACTGCAAGACGTCTGCACCGACGCCCTGGCCGTCGACATACTGCCGCCCGAAGAACAGGGCAGAACAAACGGCTTGATGTGGGGATCCAAACTCATAGGCAAGGGCGTTGGCGCCTGGGGCCTGTCGCACATTCTCAACATTGCCGGCATAGAGGCGTGCGTCGCCGTGCAAATTGCCCTGCTGCTGGCCATCATGTTAATCCCAATTATGTTTGTGGAACGCCAGGGCGAAAAGCGCTTTCCCTGGAGCAGCGGACGGGCCAGCGAAGAGGTCGCCGCCAACGTGCGTCCGCCAGCGGAAGTGCTAAAATCGTTCGTCCAGGCGTTTTCCCTCACCACGACCCTGGTCTTCGTCGCCTTCACCCTCACCAAAGTAATCGGCGGCGGGATCAATGAAATTGTCACCAAGACGCTGTACACGCAGCACCTAGACCCCAAATGGACCGATGTGGAATTCTCAACGGCTTCTGGCTTGTATACAATCACCCCCATTATTTTAGCCGCCGTGCTGAGCGGCTACCTGGGCGATCACTTTGGCCGCCGTTTGATTCTGCTGATCGGCTACGGCGGCTACGGGCTGGCCGCCCTCATTTTTGCCGCATGGCCCTCCATGTGGAACGAGCGCTGGTTTGCCATGTCGTACGTGCTGTCGTACGAAACCTTTAACGCGGCGGCCGCGGTGGGCTTTCTGTCCATGGCCATGCGCATCTCGTGGACCCAATCGGCGGCCATCGTCTTCACCACCTACATGACGCTGTCCAACATCTCGCACATCTGCGGCAACTGGCTGGCCGGCCCGCTGCGGCGCTTGTTGACCCTGCCGCAGTACGGCGAATCGGCCGCCTTAGTCTCCTATGAATTGACGTTCTGGTTTGTCGGCCTGGTCACCCTAGCGCCGCTGTTATTGCTCATTTTTGTCCGGCCCGAAGATGTCGATCGCGCTCGTCAAAATTGAGATTGATGGCTCCTGAATTGGCCAAAATTATCTAACAGGTTTCACTTTAAATTCCAAATAATGGCGTAAATTTTGGACTTTATACCCAAATATTACGCCATTTTATGGATTTCAAAGATTAAATACAAATCGATAGTGAGATTTCACACTGCTTCGACCAGCTGTGGCGCCCGCTCCAAAGACAGCCCTTGTTCTTTGGCCCATTCCGCAATGGGCCAATCGATGCCGTTGACATCCTGGCGACCTTTTGCATCGGTTGTGGCGCCCAACAGTTGGCGCCCCACATCGTCGAGGTTGGCCAGTACTGCCTCGCTCGGCTGGGGTTCGCCGTCGTAATAACGCAGGTAGTAGTCGGGTTTGACCCAGATGTAGTGGTAGCCAAACATCGCAACTTTGGCGACTTGATCGCGGGTGTTGATGCCGGGGCAGTGGTAGATGCGGCTCTCGAAGAGGAAGGCGTCGCCGGCTTTGAGCTGGGGCTCGATAAAGTTCTGCGGGTGATTCTGTCCCTGGGGAATAGCGAGGGGTTCTTCGAGTCGATTGGAGCCGGGCGCAAAGAGGGTGGCGCCGCTTTGGGGGGCGTCCGTGTCGGTGAGACAATAGCCCACCTTGAGCCCGACGCGGGGCAGCTTGACAGCACCGAGGTCGAGGTGGACGCCCACGTCGCGGTGCCAGTTGCAATCGACCGGACCATCCGCCGACTGTGGGCGCTTATAGATTAGGGCGGTGTTGGTGATGTGAATGTGAGTACCCAATATCTGGGCGACCAGGGATAGCAGGGGCGACGCGGTGGCCAGTTGAGCAAGCACGGGGACTTGCATCAAGCCGTAGCGACGGTGTTGGTAATACCCCTCGTCTTCGTGGTCGGCCATCAGGGGGTCGGCGGCGGCAGTAATGGCTGCAACGGCATCGGGCGAGAGGGCTCCGGGGACAATCAGGTAGCCGTTCGCTTCAAAAAAGTCGCGCTGCTCGTTGGTCAGTTCTACCAAATCCATAGTCAATCCACTCGGTATTTCTCTATTTTACTTTCGTCCACTTCCACCCCCAACCCCGGCCCCAGCGGCACTGTTATCTTGCCGTTTTCAATTTTCAACTTCTCCACCAAAATGTCGTCCGTAAGCCCGTGATAACAGGTGTCGTTGGGACCCGAAAAATTGGGCGTGGACGCGGCGATATGGGTTATTGCCGCCGTCTTTAAGCCCAAGTCGTGGGCGCAGTGCATCAGACACGGCACGCCCCAAGCGGACGCCGCCGTCGCCACGTTTTTTACCGGCAAAAGCCCACCCGCCGCCGGCGTGTCGGGCATCAAACTGTCGGCCGCTTCTGCCTGCAGCAAGCGCACCACACTATCTGCTGTACCCACCCCCATATTGACTAGAATGTGCATGCCTGTCTCGCGACGTATGCGCGCCAACGCCAAAGGGTCTTCCGAATCACAGGGGTCTTCAAAATAACTCACGCCGATATCGCGCATCTGACGCATCATCGCAGCGGCCGTTTCCACATCGTAGCCGGCGTTGGCGTCTGGGCGCAGCGCGGTGCGCTGCCACACCGCCTGTTGGATGGCCTGGGCAATGGCCATGTCCTGCGCCGGGTCGTCACCGGCTTTGGTCTTGATAAAGCGAAAACCCCAGCGATCGACATACACTTGTGCCGTTACCGCCGACTCGGCCGGTTCCTTCAAGCCCATACAGCCGCAAAAATCCACCTCTGTGCGCACCACACCGCCCCAGAGCCGACACACGGGCAAATCGGCGGCTTTGCCCAGTAGATCCCACAGCGCCATCTCTATTCCCGACATGGGCCCTTTGCCAATGCCCGCTTCTATCATCAGAGCCGTACTCGCTTCGACATCGGCGATGTGTTGCCCGGCGAGCAGATCGGTTGGATCGGTCTCTAACTGTCCCGTCCCCTCGCCCCATCCCACCAACCCCGTATCGCTTTCGATCTTGACTATCAGGCCGTGCCCTCCCAACGACCCCGGCGGTCCGCCGCGGCCGATATAGGGACCCAATGGGGGTTCGTACGGCACCATCACGGATGTGGCTGTTATGCGCTTTATATGCATTTCTTTTCCTCTCTTAAACTGGGAATTTACATAGGATCTTAGAGAGTAGTGGAAGCACTACCTCACGCCTGGACAATGCCGTGGACGTCGACGCGCTCGCCGTCGTTCTGCCCCTCCAGCAACCGGCGCAATTCCGGCGCCGCGCGCTCGACCACCTCTTTGGGCCACTCGGGCACCGGGCCCAGGGGTGCGGCCCACCCGGCGCGATAAGACTGGAAAACGCTGGGGCGCGGGCGGCCAGAATTCATGGCGCCGCCGCCGTGCAAGGTCAGGTTGCGAAACATTACTGCATCGCCGGCGCGGGCCAGCACCATGCGGGCGTTGTCGTCCTGTTCCACAAAGCCGTCGCGTTGCCCCGTCCACGCCAGTTTGTGGCTGCCGGGCACCACCCACAGCGGCCCTTCGCCCACGTCCAGATCGATAAAGTAGTGGCCCACGTTGACCCAGGCGGCGCAGCTGTTGCGGTAGTCGTCGTTGTCGGACTCGGGAGTGTAGTCGCGGTGCAGCGGCTGCCGCCCGTATTCGAGTTCGCTGGCCTTGCGGTCGCGCCACTCGGTGTAAACACTTTTGAAGAAGCGAATATCATCTCCAAAGCAGCGCCGCAGGGGCCCCAGCAACTTGGGGTTGCTGATCAGGCTCTCCAACTCCGACCCCGGCCATAGATCGACATAGTCCCAGCGGCGGGGGATCTCCATGCTTTCCAACTCCGCCTCTATGCGGGCTTGTTTCTCGGCCGACACCACACCGGGCAAGAGCACAAAACCGTGGTCGTTGAAGTATTGTTGCTGGTCTTGCGGGGAGAGGTCTTCGAAGATGGCGCGCTCGATCACTTTCTCCCGCTCTCCTATTTGGGTCACGAAAATTTCTCCAAATACTCGTTGTCTTCTACTTCTAATTCCCTAATCAAAGTAACTATATCCGGAGCGCAAGTGAGCGCGCAACACGTCTTCGTTTAGCTCAATCCCCAGCCCCGGCCCCGAGGGCACATTAAAAAAACCGTCCTCAATCAACGGATTGGGCGACGCCACCACGTCCCAGCGCCACGGCACCTGGTCGGCGTGATAGGGGATTTCCATGGTGTGCAGGTTGCGCACGGCGGCGCAGACGTGCGACGAGGCCACCAGGCCGAGCGGCGAGACGATATTGTGAAAGGCACAGGGCATGTAATACAGGTCGGCGAGGTCGGCAATTTTCTTGGCTTCGAGCAGCCCCCCCGTGCTCGAGGCATCGACGTGCAGCATGTCGCAGGCCTGCGTTTCGATCAGCTTGCGAAAGCCGTCGCGCCGGTGCAAAAATTCGCCGGTGCAGATGGGAATGCTGGTCGCCGCGCTCACCTTGGCCATGGCGTCGATGTTTTCGGGCGGCACCGGGTCTTCGAGAAACATGATGTTATAGGGCTCAATACGCTCGGCCAAGAGCAGGACGTCGCGGGCGTTGTAAAGGCCGTGGCAGTCGACGCAGATGTCGAGCTCGGGGCCCGCGGCCTGGCGCGCCGCCGCCATCAGCCGTGCCATCTTGTCGAGTTCGCCCAGACTCAAGCCGCGGTCTACCGGGTCGTGGCGAAACTCGTCGGCCGAGTGATCGATGTCAAATTTAATGGCGTTAAAGCCGTCGGCCTGCCCCTCCAGCGCCCGGTCGGCCCAAGCCTTTTCGGTATTGTCCATATTGGTCCCGTGCCCCACGTCGGCATAGGCCCGCACGCGCTGGCGATACTGCCCGCCCAGCAATTGGTACACCGGCACCCCCAGCGCCTTGCCCTTGATGTCCCACAGCGCCGTCTCCACCACGCTAATGGCCGCCAGCGTCGTACCGCCGCTCGACTGCCCCGGCGTGCGCTCCAGCAAATGGGTAAAGAGCGGTTCGATATTCATCGGATCCTGGCCAATCAGGTGCGGCTTGATCTGCTGGTAAAGCACATCGATTACCCCGCTGATCGGATAGGCCTCGGCCATGCCAAACAGCCCTTCATCGGTATTGACGCGAACATACACCCAGGGGTACGACCCCTCTATAATGGTGGATTGTACATCGGTTATTTTCATCGTCTACTCCCCTCTATTTTTCCTTTGTTGTGGACCTAACTCTCGTCGCGCCCCAAGATACACAAATTGTCTCCTCCCCTGCAAGATAACGCAGCCAATGAGCCAAACGCCACCAAGCCTCCGCCAATCAACCCCTCAACTAGACACCTTATCCGGCGACTGCAACGCCGCCGTCACCTCTCCTTCCAACTCAACTTCCTTCCCCACCGCCAATTCCCCATCCAACAAAAACGGCTCGGCACTCCCCCACAACTTGGACCGATCCTCCCGCGCCATAATCGGCTCCGCCGCATATTGCGCCAAATACACCCGGCGCATCTGCTGCGTGTGATTCGTCCCACTGCTGTGAAAATTGACGCTGGTAAACACCGCAATACTGCCGGCCGGCGCCTCCACAGTAATCCCCGGGTCGTCGCCAAAATAGCCCACCAGATCGTTGCTGTCCTCCTCGCGCACGTGCTGCACCCAGGTGCGAATGCCCACCCGCGAAAAAGGCATCAGGTGCACCGTACCGTTGGCCTCGCTCATATCGTCCAAGGCACACCAGCAAGTCAAATAGGGCCGGTGGTCCGGATAACCCACATACCCCGAGTCCTGGTGCCAAGAGAATTTCATGCCCTCCTCAGCCCCCTTGACCACATACTGCTCCCAAAAGAGGTAGGCGTTATCCCCCAGCGTCGCCCGGCATATATCGGCCATCAACTCGCTAAAGAGAAATTGCCGCAGCTGGGGCCGTTCCAAAAAGCAATTGGAGGCAAAATAGCGCTTGCCCCGGTGGCTGATGCCCAGCACGTCGGTGCCCTCGGCGTCCATCCGGGCGTCCATCTTGTCGATAAAATACTGGCACTGGCTGCGCAACAATTCCAATAAATGATCGGGGATAACTTTCTCTAAGATGAAATATCCTTCGCTCTCAAACTGCTCTTTCTGTGCCGCACTGATCTGCACCTCGGCCATGTTCTTTTCTCCTGATAATCGCTGAGATCTTTTTCTCTATCTATTCAAAAATTAAGCGCCCGAAAAAATCTATCCGCCCTTATGTGCTTCGCTCTTATTAAAGCGAAAGATGTGCTGTGCCCGTTCGGAGAGCTGGTCCATCACCTCCTCAGCCAGCGGCTCGGCCGCCTTGTACTGGTAGCCCAGGAGCGGAAAAAAGCGGTGGTAGACCAGCGACAGCATGGTGCGCCGGCGGTCGGTGCGGTTGGGGGTCGCCCGGTGCCAAACGCGCATGTCGCGCACCAGAGTGGAGCCGGCCGGCATATTGGTGCGTACCGAGTGCATGGTCGCAGCCCGCTCTTCCAAACGCCACGACGCGCCGCCCTCAGCCAAATCGAATACTTCCTCGTGGTCTGTAACGAGGTGCGTCCCCGGCCACACTTCGGTACTGCCATTCGCCTCGGTAAAATCCACCAGCGGAATATGAATAACCATCATATGCGGCGGCAGGGCCATGGGCAAGTCGGCAAAGAGATGGGCCTGATCGCGGTGGACGACCTGCGTCTCGGGCCAGTTGGGCGCCGTGGAATTGCAATGGTAGGGCAACCTGGCCCAAAAATCGCGCCCCAGCATCACTTCCAAAATTTGCATGCCCCACGGATTTTCAATGGCCAGCGGATCGATAAACGGCATGCTTAAAAGGTCGGCCGGTCGGCGTTCTTCTATATGGCCATCCCAGGCCTCGAACATCTCGCCTACCCACGCCTGGTTCATGGTTTTTTCTAAGATGACGAATCCGTTTTCGCGCACCTGGCGGATTGCTTCGGCGAGCGTATCGTCGTTCAAGCGTCGCCCTTCAATTTCTCGTCGTGAAATCTCCATGGACTCAAGCGGGGTTTATGTTTTGCAGCCAGAAATGGCAAGCTATTTGCACGCGATGTTTGATGTATCCGTACCACTCCTCATCTGGCACAGTTTTAGCGTCGTAAAAACTGAGGATGGATTGCTGCATCAAGTCCGGCTGTGCGGCCGCCACTTCGGGGTGTGCCAAGAGCGTGACGGGATAGCCCGCGGTGCCAACCGCTTCCACATAGCCGCAAATTGACCGTTCGCTCTCGGCGTAATCGCTGGGCCCGCTGGCCGACATGGACGACGCGTGATCCGTAACGTCCACTTTGGCGGACTCGCAATCCATGGTGAGCAGAATATAGACCGTCTGCCGAGTCATTAGGCGAAGGTAGCTATCTTGTGATCCTGTCTTTCTTTATAGCAAAAGAAAAGGCAGGCGTTGAAGGCGGGAGTACTGCATTTGATGATTATAATTTGCAGGCACACTTGGCTCAAGCATTGATTCATTATAACTCTTAAAGGCGCATGACATTAAAAACCAACAGTCATGCGCCTTGCTATATACAGTGCGACAATGATTATTGTGTAAACCAAACGGTCGCACACCAGCCGTCGAGCTATACCTGCTCGCGTATTACTCGCTTTCGCTGACCTCTTTTTTAATCTCTCCCCAGGTGCTCTCCCCAACAGATGTATTCAATTCGATCAAAACTTGCGATAAATCAATTTCTGCGCCGCCATTCGCCTGGCGCTTGCGGATTCCTTCCGTAAATTTCTCCAAATCCCAACCCGCCTGGATAATGGCCGCTTTCAGGCGATCGTTCCAATCGTCTGGGTCCTGCGCCATCGCCCTGGCTATGACCCCCTGCTGGAATTCGCGCAGTTTATCGTTTTTCTCAGTTTGTTCTGCACCTGCCATCTGTTGACGTTTGCGAACGGCTTCGGCGATTTCCTCTATAGTACTGTCGGGCTTGAGCTCGAGAATCGCCGCTTTCAACTCGTCCGACCAATCGTCCGGGTCCGTCGCCATCGCCGCCCGCCAAATTCTCTCGGCGCGCTGTTTGTCGACATCACCCTCAGCCGCGGCTTGGCGCGCCGCTTCCATCTTCTTGCGACCTTCCTCGGGAGTCAGCTCGCCGCTTTCAACCGCGGCCCGGATGCGACGGCCTATTTCGTCCAGGTCCGCGACTTCCCCTTCGCGCTTCTCCTTCGCTTGCCCCTGGCGCACCCGCTCGGCGATGGCCTCCACGTCGTAACCAGCCGCGGCAATCTGGTCTTTCAGCTCCTGCGACCAATTTTCCGGCGCCGTCGTGCGCACCGTCTCCCAATCGACGCCGTCGTCCTCCCTATCGGCAATACCAGTGGAGGGCAGCGTTGCGACAGCCAGGGCGCCCAACAGCACCGCCGCCGCTACGCGGGAACACCTGCCCATGCGGCGCGCCCCGCCGCCGAGCGCGCGTCGGATGCGCTGTGCCAGGTCAGACTCCGTTGCGGAAGAGAAGTTCATTACCGGGATTCTCCTTATCAAAGGGGCTCTCAATTGAGCCAGTTCGGCGACGCTCGTGAGGCCGCGCGCATATACTTCTGAACGGCCACTTGCGCACACCACCAGGTCGTCGCACGCCTGTTTCGGCTTCGCGCCGCAGCGCGTGCCCGCACAGCCACACAGCGGGATGAAAAAACAAAACTGCGGAGTCCACCGTTGAATCTATAAGACGTCTGCGGCGACAAGGGTTTCCAATAAAGTTATCACAATTGCGCAGGTGCGACAACTCGTGCAAGAGGATCTGATCGAGCTCGCGGCCCGCAGAGTACCTCATTCATCACTTGCCGCCTTTTCTGTTCTTCAGGGTTTTGTTCAGCTCAGCACGGCTCGACTTCAACTCCTCACCGCTCAGCGACTGACTGATCTAATTGGCCCAATGCTTGCTGGAAAAGTCTTTAGAACAGCATCTACACCTCTCTTGCCGCCCTACCTCCTGCACCCTATCTTCAGCCCAAATTCATTAAAATTGCAATGCTACAAAAGGCTTAAAAGGAGTCGACATGTCAGCCGAACAAAACACACAAATCGTACGCGAGTCGATAGAGGCGGCAGTGCGCCGCGATTGGGACCGCCTGCGGAGCCTGTACGCCGATGACGCCGTTCTTTTGGGCACCCCGGAGCCGGTGCGCGGCAACGACGCCATCGTAAAACTATGGCAGGGTTGCCACGACGAAGTGCCCGGCGTAACCTGCGACATAACCAACATCATTGCCCAGGGCGATATGGTGGCCGCCGAATGGCGTATAGGACCCGGGTTCCAAGGCGCCGAAGTGTACGTCTGCCAGGTCCGCGACGGCAAAATCGTCTCCAACCGCATCTATGGATTTTCGGGCAGCTGGGAAGACTAACTCAATGGGCCAATAGGGAGCCACTAAATGACTACCACTTGCGAACTGGACCCCAGATGCTCCGCCCTGGAGTTGCCGGAAGGCATGTCGACTTCGATGATGCGTTTGCAGGACGACAATCTGCTCACCGTAAAAAACAACACCGTCTTCATCAGCGCCGACGACGGCCGGTCGTGGTCCGAAACGGGTCCGGTATACACCGGCAAAAGGCCCGGCGTCCCCGACTCGGGCCTTTTGCTGCAGACCCGGGACGGCTGGACCATCCTCGTCTACGCCGATTCGAGCGCCTTCATCTGGAGCTGGGACGAAGAAACGGGCCAGGCCGACCCTAACGCCCGGCTCGACGTGTGGTCGGTGCGCAGCCCCGACGGCGGCAAAACCTGGATGGACCGCCAGCGGCTCATGGAGGGCTACTGCGGTGCCCTCATCACCATGGTGCAGATGGTCAGGGGCAATATCGTGGTGCCGGTGCAGATCTTGCTGCGCGATCCGGACCGGCACGCCACCGTGACCTACATGTCGGACGACGACGGCAAAACCTGGACGCACAGCAATATCCTCGACCTGGGCGGCCACGGCCACCACGACGGCGCCATGGAGGCCACCCTGGCTGAATTGGGCAATGGCACTTTGCTGATGCTGTTGCGCACCAACCTCGACTACTTCTGGGAGTCGTACTCCATGGACCAGGGCCGCTCGTGGCGCATCCTGCGAAAATCGGCCATCGACGCCAGCAGTTCCCCGGGCTATCTGTTGCGTCTGACCAGTGGTAGACTGTGCCTGGTGTGGAACCGCCTCAACCCGCAAGACGGCAGCGCCCCGCCCAGACGGTCGGGGCACTACTCTCAGACGGAGGCCAGCTGGCAACGCGAAGAGCTGGCCATCGCCTTCTCTGAAGACGAGGCCGCCTCGTGGACCGATCCTCAAATAGTTGCCACCTCCAGCGAGCCCCCCTTCCCCTGCTATCCATGCGTTTTTGAACACAGCCCCGGACTGCTGTGGATCAGCGCCGGCAAGGTGAAGTTCAGCCTGCGCGAAGCCGACTTTGTCGCAGAGGAATCTACCCCATGAACAACCATTTCACCAAAGCGCGGCGCTGGATTCACCCCAAGTGTTCTGCGCTCGACCTGCCCCCCGGCTTGCTCGGCCCCTTCGTCGACCTGGGCGACGGACGAATCATGACCATCAAAGCAGGCGGCACCACCATCAGCAACGACGACGGCGCTACCTGGTCTGAACCCTACCCCGGCGATGCCGGTGATCACTTGCCGGCCTGGGGTTTGCTGCTGCGCACCCGCGCCGGCATCCTCGTCCTAGTGTACAACGACGCCAGCACCTTTAAATGGGGTTGGGTCGACGAGACCCGCGAGCCCATAGCCAACGTGCGCGGCGATGTGTGGGCCGTGCGCAGCTTCGACGACGGCAAAACGTGGATCGACCGCCAGCAGCTCCTCGACGGTTATTGCGGCGGCCTGATCGGCATCATCGAAACCAGCGGCGGCGACATCGTCGTGCCGGTCCCGCAGCTGCTCTACGACCCGGGCCGCCACGCCACCGGCACCTGGGTGTCGTCCGACCAGGGCCAGACCTGGAGCCACAGCAACGTGGTGGACCTGGGCGGCCACGGCCACCACGACGGCGGCGACGAGGGCACCGTGGTGGAATTGAGCGACGGCCGGCTGCTGATGTTGCTGCGCACCAGTTGGGACTGGTTCTGGGAGGTTTTCTCCGACGACGGCGGCCGCTCGTGGCGCACCTTCCGCCCCAGCCAGATCGACGCCAG
>CAXGRO010000025.1:0-19737 GCA_964012055.1 uncultured bacterium | reverse complement strand
CCTAGCACTCGAACCGGCACGCCGCACTATACGGCAATATTACCAGTCCCGTCCCGATTTGTCGCTTTATTTGGATCAGGCCTGGAACCAACGGTCGGCATATCATTTGGTGAATTTGGAGATTTGGCTGAAAAAGCCTGTCGTCCCAAAAGTCTATGAGAATTCGGTCGATTTAAGTGACCCCGAAACCGTCCGCGTCTTTCGCCGCGCCTGGCGCAGCTTGAGACAGTTGCGCCAGGCGGGGGTGCAGTACATTGTACTGCCCGGTGCGGCCTACGGGCGTTATTTAGATATGGCCCCGCCGCCGCCGGGCACGGCCGCCCACTACCACTACTTGAAGAACAACATCTACTTTAAAAAAATAATCGCACCTGAGAATCCAGAGACGGAACTGCTCGTCCGTTTTGTCTCTGGTTCCCAAGTGCGAGGGGGAACAATAGAAATTTATCGGCTATTGAGTCAGTAACCCCATCACCATCTCAATGGCCACCTGCGATTTGAGCATGATGTTTGAACTCGATTGCGCCACTATTTCATTGCGCGCCAGCAGGGATGTTTCCCAGGCGTAATCCGCATCGCGCACCGTAGATTCAGAAGCGGTGACGCGCTCTATTGATTTGGTCGTAAAAGATATCGTGCGATCTAGTCGATTGGTGACTGCGCCTATTTCACCGCGTGCCTTGGTCGTGCGCTCGATGGCGGCGTCTACTTTGCCGATTGCCAGGCGGGCCGAGTCGCGCGTGCCGACGCTGACCTGGGTCAGGTTAATAATCGGGCTGCCGGTCGACATTTCGGGCAGGCTGTACTCGATGCGGTCGGCGGGGCGTGCGTCGCTACCCAATTGGAAACTGCCGCCCGTGCCCTCGGCAATTTCAATGATTTTGCCATTCAATTCGCCGTCCACATAGCTGCCAGAACTGCCCGTTACTCCGGCACCAGCGAGTTCAACTTCGATGCCCAGGCGATCAAAGTTGAACTCGCTGGTGCCGGAAGCCACCTGACCGTTATCGAATACAGAGCCTACCGACAGTTCTCGCATGCGGATGAGGATAGAACTGATTTCATTCATTGCGCCTTCTGCCGTGTTCAGTAGATCCATGGCGTTTTCGGCGTTGCGAGAGCCCTCAACCAAACCGCCGATTTCGGCGCGCATACCTTCTGAGACGCCGAGTTGACCGCTGCCATCGCTGGCTTTATTGATGCCGAGACCCGAGGCCAAGCGGGCCCGGCGAACTTCACTGTCGCGCTCAACTCGGGTAAAATCTGCTGTCGCTCGCGCGTAGGCGACATTGCTGTTGATATGGATTGGCATGAGCCAAGAACCTCCTTGTTCTCGCTCCGGCGCTGCGGAGCAGGCTTTGCATATGTTTTCCCGACAATCCATGTCTTCTTAATGTCTCTTTCTGTGACTTGATATTATATTATGCCTATCGATATGAGGTAATGGATCTTCACTTTTTTATTAATTTTTTGTGTTTGTGATATATTTTTCTACAAAAGCCCTTAAAGTTACGGGCAAACTCAGCCGATAAACTGAACAGAGGGAAACAAATACTAGATCGTCCATCCGGAAATTGAGGACGATAGATTGAGCAAAAGTTCAATATTTATAAAAAGATATAGGAGGTAGCGAAAAGTTTTAAGGTTAAGAAAATTCATTCTCTGAATTAGCTGGCCTCCGTGGAGTAGGGGGGGACGGGAGCCGCAAACAGGGAAGATGACAATCATTAAAGCAAGGACGCTGAAGATATGCCATTCGGAGTAAACAACAATATCGCAGCGATTAATACCCAACGGTCAATTAATCGCAATACCCTGCGCATAAATCGCCAATTGGAGCGCTTGTCATCTGGGCTGCAGGTCAACCGGGCCTCAGACGACGCCTCGGGTTTGGTGGTGTCGGAGGGTATGAGAGCAGAAGTCGCAGGTTTGAACCAGAATGTTCGCAATGCGGAACAGGCGTTCAACCTGCTCCAGGTAGCGGAAGGTTCCATGCAAGAGGTGAACAACATCCTCGTACGCATGCGCGAGCTGGCCATCGCCTCCGCCACCAGCACCATCAACGACAAGAACCGCGAATCGCTGGCGGCCGAATTTAATCAGCTCACCAGTGAGATTGATCGCATAGCCCAGGCCACTACTTATAATAGTGGTACGCTGCTCACTGGTTTTGGCAACCAGGTGGGTACGGCCTCAACTGCGGTGACGACAAGCAATGCCACGGGGGTCACCAATGTCGCGCTTTCTGCCGCTGAAAGCGGCACGTTCACTTTTATAGATACAGCGGGAGATAGTGACCTCACCTTGGGAAATGGCCAGGTTACCCAAACGCTGAACATAGGCACTTTATTGGACGGCAATGTGGTAGCTAGCGGGACCGCGGTGATAGCAAATTTTGATCGTCTGGGGATCCAGGTCACCCTGGCTGGGGCCGACGCCTTGGGAGCAACGGGTAGTTATGTCGATGGCGACTTAAACAATACTACCCTGGTAGTAGAGTCGAGGACGGGAGGCATTTTCCAGGTGGGACCCACGGCATCGTTTGTCAATCGCATTGAGGTGGGCATTCAGGACATGCGGGCTTCCGGCACTAAACTCAACCTCGACGAATTGTCGATCAGCAGCCTTACCAGCGCGCGCCAGAGCGTCACGGGCATAGACCAGGCGGTTGCCGCGGTGGCTGATGAACGCGGCAAATTGGGCGCAACGCAAAACCGGCTGCTTTTCACCATTGCCTACAGCGAGAACGAAATAGAAAACATCCAAGCCTCCGAAGCAACTATTCGCGACGCTGACGTAGCAGCAGAAGTCACAGAGTTCAGCCGCGCCCAGATCTTGCTCCAGGCCAGTAATGCCATGTTGTCGCAGGCCAACGTAAATTCGGTGCAGGCGCTAACATTATTATAAAAACCTAAGCACATACCCGATCGCCGTGCGGACCCCCTGCATTGGGTGGTCCGCGTTGTTTTATGGTGGTCTTGACGGATCGGCACGGGGAGAATATGTTAGCTCATCGCTTATGAAGCTCGCCGATTTCGATTTCGAATTGCCGCCCGAATTAATTGCCCAACACCCTGCCAAAGAGCGCGATCAGTCCCGTCTCCTCGTCCTCAACCGGGCCGATTCTTCGATACAGCACTATTATTTTAGGGATATAGGCTCTTTTCTAAGACCCGCCGACATCTTGGTGGTCAATCAAACCAAGGTCATGCCGGCGCGTTTAAAAGGGCGTCGTACCGACAGTGGTGGCCGGGTTGAGTTTTTGCTAATCCATAGGCGGGAAGGAACTTGCTGGTTGGCTATGGCAAAACCGGGGCGGCGTTTAAAACCGGGGACGATAGTAGAAGTGGGACAAGGCGATTTGCGCATTGAAGTCGTCGAACGCGCTCCCGAAGGCAGATTTTTAGTGCGTCTGCAAGGCCCGGATATAGAGGGCCTGATGCAAGAAGAGGGGGAAATTCCGCTGCCGCCCTATATCCAGCGCCGGCCGGAGCCGGAGGATCGTGCGCGTTATCAGACGGTTTTTGCCCGCCAGATGGGGGCCGTTGCCGCACCCACTGCGGGTTTGCACTTTACCCGCGAGTTATTGGCGGATCTCGAAGCTAGGGGAACGGTGGTAGTGCCGGTGTTATTGCACGTTGGACCGGGCACATTTTCACCCGTGCGCAGCGAAGATCCGAGTCGACACCGCTTGGAGGCCGAATACTACGAGGTGGGGGAGTCTAGTGCAGCTAAAATTCGCCAATGTAGCCAAGGAGGAGGGCGCGTAGTGGCCGTAGGTACGACTGTGGTGCGGACTTTGGAAACTGTAGCAGGAGTAAGGGGAGCTATGCAAGCGGATAGTGGGTGGGCAGAAACATTTATCTTTCCGCCCTATCAGTTTAAGGCCGTCGATGCGCTGGTGACCAATTTTCACCTGCCGCGTTCGAGTCTATTGTTCTTAGTGGCCGCTTTTGCCGGCTATGAGTTTACCATGGCGGCCTACCATCAGGCCATAGAACGAGGTTATCGGTTTTACAGCTATGGCGATGCTATGCTTATTCTATAGGATAAAGTGATGAAACGGGGGCGCATAGTAGCCATTATACCTGCCGCCGGACAGGGACGGCGCATGGGCGGTGAGGTGCCCAAGCAATATCTCGAACTAGCGGGCAGACCTGTATTATGGCATACTCTGCGCTGTTTTGCCAATAGCCCGCTGGTGGACGAAGTCATTTTAGTTTTGCGCCCCGACGACATGGACTACTGTAGGCGACGCGTACTGCAAAATAGCGATATGGAGAAAGTGCGTCAGCTTGTACCGGGAGGTGCGGAACGGGTCGACTCGGTTTTTGCCGGACTTCAGGCCACTGCTAAAACGGACGAGTTCATTTTGGTGCACGACGCCGTAAGGCCCTTTGTCAGCGCCGCTATGTTAAGCCGGTTGGTTGAAGCAGTGCAAGAGAAAGGTGCGGCCATCGCCGCTGTGCCGGTAGTGGAGACGATAAAGAGAGTAGAAAACGGCAGCATAGTTGAAACGCCAGAGCGAGCCGCGTTGTGGAGCGCGCAAACGCCTCAGGCTTTTGTGCGCTCTGTGTTAGTAGAGGCGTACGCCAAGCGTCCAGCGGATCAGGCGATAACAGATGAGGCCATGCTAGTAGAGCGCATGGGCCACTCGGTGCAGGTGGTTCGGGGGGAGTATAATAATAAAAAAATAACTACTCCGGAGGACTTGGCCTGGGCGGAGTGGTATGTGCGGCAGGAGGATGAGATGTCGAGTCGACAAACGCGCGTGGGACAAGGTTACGATGTGCACGCTTTAACCCGAGACCGAGACCTAATTTTGGGGGGAGTAAAAATTCCATTTGAATTTGGTCTGGCCGGCCATTCGGATGCAGATGTGTTGACGCACGCCATTATTGATGCGCTTCTAGGTGCGAGCGGCGGCGGCGATATAGGGCGGCTTTTCCCCGACAGCGATTCACAATACAAGGACATTTCTAGCATGGTGCTTTTGGATAAGGTGCGCATTTTATTAGAAAATAAAGTTGCGCGCATCGTCAATATAGATGCCGTAGTTATGGCGCAGCAACCCAAACTGGCACCCCACATCGATGCGATGGAAGAGCGTATAGCTTCCGTGCTGGGCGTGCCCGCAGATGTTGTTTCGCTCAAGGCCACGACGACCGAACATTTGGGATTTGTCGGACGCAAAGAAGGTATGGTGGCACAGGCCGTAGCCCTAGTTGAGATTTAATAGATGGAGTCGTGGTTTGCCGAGTTCGTTGAGCAATTGGGGCAGTGGAATCCCCTATGGGTTTACGGCGTCCTGACCATTAGTGCCGTATTAGAAAATATAATTCCGCCAATACCCGGTGATACAGTAGTGGTCTTCAGTGCCTACATGGTAGGGCGGGGGGCGTTGAACCTATGGATGGTTTATCTGTCGACCTGTATAGGGGGGATTGCCGGTTTTTTATTGATGTACTATCTGGGATACCATCGCGGTAGGGTTTTTTTTGACGGTCACGGACGTCGTTTTTTTTCTTCCGAAAGTATGGAGCGGGCCGAACATTGGTTATCGCAGTATGGGGCAGGGCTGATTCTGGCCAATCGTTTTTTGAGTGGCATCCGATCGGTAATTGCGATAGTTGCAGGCATTGGCGGTATGAATTGGAAGAAAGTGGCCTTGTGGGGTAGTATTAGCATGGCATTGTGGAACGGCATGCTGCTCTATCTGGGACTATTGGTGGGGCAGAATTGGGGGATTGTACTCGAATATCTGGGCAAATACAATCGCCTGTTGTTAGCGGCGATGGCCCTAGCTATCCTGGTCTACATAGGGCGTAAATGGCGCTCGCGTAAGGCTGTCTGAGGCTTGACAATCCAGTTTTAAGGCCTTAGGTTTAACTGCTTATTCGAGAAGTATATAGGGCAACTACAATTAGAGAGAAACTCATGGCCGACAAGACCTATACCCCCAAACCTGGGGACGTAGAACGCAAGTGGTATCTGGTGGATGCAGCCGACCAGGTTCTGGGACGGCTTGCCAGCGAGATTGCCCAGATTCTCAAGGGCAAGCGCAAACCCCAATACGCGCCACACGCCGACGTGGGCGATCATGTTGTGGTGATCAATGCCGACAAGATTAAAGTAACCGGAAATAAGGAAGAGCAGAAGGTGTACTACCACCACACGGGCTATCCCGGCGGCATACGCGCCACGCCGTACAGCAAGATGAAGGCGGATCATCCCGAGCGCATTGTCCACAAAGCGGTTTGGGGCATGTTGCCCCACAATACGCTGGGGCGTCAAATGATTAAGAAACTGCGCGTCTACGCCGGCGGTGAGCATCGCCACCAAGCTCAGCAACCCGAAGTTTTGGAAATATAATCAAACAGATACAAAAGGTGATTTATGTCTGAAGAATTGTACGAGGCTACCGGTCGGAGGAAAACTTCTGTGGCACGGGTGCGCATGCGTCCCGGGTCGGGGGAGATTACTATGAATGGCCGTACCGTCTCCGATTATCTGCGCCGCGATGCGCTGGAGATGGTTCTAGTACAGCCGCTCCAGTTGACCGATTCGCGCCAGCAGTTTGATATAAGCATTTCCACCAAGGGAGGCGGTTTGCGCGGTCAGGCAGGGGCGGCCTGTCTGGGCATTGCCCGCGCGTTGGTGCAATACAGCGCCGAGATGCGTCCCGCACTCAAAAAGGCGGGGTTTCTCACCCGTGATGCGCGCGAAAAAGAGCGCAAGAAGTACGGATTGGCCGGCGCCCGCAAGCGCTTCCAATTCTCCAAACGCTAATAAGCGAATTCACACGTTCCTCGATAGCTACAGTCGTGTTCCCGCAGGACTTTCCTGCGGGAATTCTGTATCTAGGTGAGAGGGGCGGAGGTTAAAACTAACACAGGAGTCACGCATGGCAGAAGTCACTATTCGCGATTTGCTAGAGGCCGGGACCCACTTTGGGCACCAAACCCGCCGATGGAATCCCAAGATGAAGCCGTACATCTTCACCGAGCGCAACGGCATTCACATTATCGATCTCAACAAGACGCTCAAACAAATAGAAGCGGCTTACAACGCCGTGCGCCGAGCTGCCCAGGCTGGCCGACCGGTACTTTTTGTCGGCACTAAAAAACAGGCGATGGATATCGTCAAGCAGGAAGCCGAGCGCTGTGGCATGTTCTACGTAACCGAGCGCTGGTTGGGCGGCATGTTAACCAATTGGCAGACCATCAGCCAGAGTATCCGCCACCTCGATAATCTCGACCGCTTATCCGAAGACGGCACGTACGAGAAACTCAAGAAAAAGGAAACCCTATTGCTCGAAAAAGAGCGGGGGCGGCTCAACAATACGTTGATGGGCATTCGCAAAATGGGCGGCGTGCCCGGTTTGGTGTT
This sequence comes from uncultured bacterium, assembly GCA_964012055.1. Taxonomy (GTDB): domain Bacteria; phylum Latescibacterota; class UBA2968; order UBA8231; family UBA8231; genus CAXGRO01. The sequence continues at coordinate 12,348 of CAXGRO010000025.1, read as the reverse complement.
TATCGTCGATGTTAAGAAAGAGCACATTGCCGTGCGCGAGGCCCAGAAACTCGATGTTCCCGCAGTGGCCATTGTCGATACCAATTGCGACCCAGATGTGGTAACGCACGTCATACCGGGCAACGACGACGCCATACGTTCTATTGCCCTTATTACCCATCTAATGGCCGAAGCTGTAATTGAAGGCCGGGCGACGGCGGAAAAAGAAGTTGCGGAAAAGGACGCGGCAGAAGAGAAGGGTGGCGACGCGACGGACGGGGCCGAACTACAAGAGGAAGCAACGGATGCGGCCGAGGAAAAAGACGTCCAATAAGCTTGTAGAGATACCAACATTTAATTTTATCTGGTGAAAGAGATTATGGCTGAGATCACTGCACAGGCGGTAAAAGAGTTGCGGCAACAGACCGGGCTCGGCATGATGGACTGCAAAAAAGCCCTGCAAGAGACGGATGGGGACATGGAAAAAGCAGTGGATTTTTTGCGCAAACAGGGTTTGAATGCAGTAGAAAAGCGGGCGGGGCGCGAAGCCAGTGAAGGCATTGTCAGTTCCTATATTCACCCTGGGAGTCGTTTGGGAGTTCTTCTCGAAGTTAATTGCGAGACCGACTTTGTCGCTCGCACTGATGATTTCCAGCAGTTTGTCAAGGATCTTGGAATGCACATTGCCGCCTCCAATCCGCTGGCGGTGGGGCGCGATGATTTGGACGCCGATATCATTGCCAAGGAGCGAGAAATCTATCTCGAACAGGCTAAAAATGAAGGCAAACCAGAAAATATCGCCGAGAAAATTGTCGATGGACGCTTGGAGAAATATTATCAGGAAGTTTGTTTGCTCGAACAGCCTTTCGTAAAGGACCCCGAGCAGACGGTAAACGATTTAATAGTGGAATTGACCGCTAAGATTGGCGAGAAAATTTCCGTTCGGCGCTTTGCCTGTTTTCGTCTCGGGGTAGATGGCTAAAAATAAAAAATAGACTTACAGTCTCCCCGTTAAAGACAGAACGCCTGCTGGCGGGGGCACCTAAGGTATTATTAGAGACGGCTCTGAGATGTTTCAGAGCCGTTTTTTATTGGCAGTCAAGTTATTTTTATAGATAGTACTTGTCGCTCCTAACTCATTCTATTATCTTACCATTACGCTTATATTTTAAGTTGGTGATATACTTAGTAAGTTAAATATTTACAATTAAAAAGGTCGATTGTTATGCTGGATGAAATATACCAGGATGTGCGCGAACAAATGCAGGCTTCCCTAGAGTCTTTGCGGCGCGATTACGCCGCTATCCGCACGGGAAGAGCGTCTACGGCAATGTTGGAAGGGCTGCGTCTCGACTATTACGGCACGGCAACGCCACTCAACCAATTGGCGAATTTATCTGTGCCCGAGCCGCGGCTTCTCACTATAAGACCCTATGAACAGAATCTCATTCCGGATATTGAAAAAGTTATTCGTTCAGATGCTTCGTTGGGTTTAAATCCTTCTAATGACGGCACTATTATCCGCGTCCCCATTCCTGAGTTAACGGAGGAACGCCGCATTGAGATTACCAAAGTCGCTCGCAACCGCGCCGAAGAGGGCCGGGTCGCAGTGCGCCACGCGCGGCGCGAGGGCATTGATTTGTTACAGCAGGCGCAAAAAGAAGGCGAGGTTACCGAAGATGACTTGCGGCATGGCCAAGATGAAATTCAAAAAATGACAGATGAATTTATCGAGCAAGTCGAACAGATCCTCAAAGCCAAGGAAGAGGAGATTATGGAAGTGTGATATAGAGTGGTATTTTTAGAGCGGTTTATCTGTTTTACGATAAACCGCTCTATTTTTTTGGGGGAGAGCCACCGCGTTTATTGGCTTGGTTGAGTTTATTTATTTTGCTCAACAGTTCGTTTTCGATGCTGGATCGGTCTTTGGGACCTGCTTCGATATTGGGCTGTGGGGGAGGAGTGACGGTACCAGTGCCAGGGGAAGTCGGTTCAGAGGTTGGAGGTTGGGACTGTAGCTGTCCTGCAGTGTGATTGAGAATATCCTGCTTAAACCGTTGCAAATGCGCCAGATCCTCATAGTTGAGTAAATGTGCTTGGCGCTCAATCAAAGTGACCTGCAATAAATTGAGCGCATTTTCTGCTTCCAAGCGCAAGGTGTTGAGATGATCTTCATCAAAGTCGTGCAGGTTTTGCATTTGCTGGGCAATTTCGCCTTCTATGAGTTGGCTGCGTCCAGCTAATAAACGCAAATTGAGGCGTTCCTGGCGCCGCTGGCGTGCCCGCCGATAGAGAATATAGGTGCCCGCGCTGCAGGCAACGAGCAGGCAAATAAGCCAGGTTAGCACGAATTTGATCCTCTTGCGAGAAGTTATTGAATAGTATTAATTTAGGAAGTAATAAATGGCCGGGCAAGCACGGGATACCGGCATTGTAAAATGCATAAATTGGTATAAAGTTGTTGTATCCAAGGAAGAAAGAGCATGTCTAGTGAGGAAATTGACCGGCTGCAAGCTGAAATTGAACGTCTAGAGGAACAAAACAAAAAGCTTCGGGCGAATAATCTCCGTTGGATGCGCATTGCTGGAACAGACGATTTAACGGGGTTGCCCAATAAAGCCTTTTTTTCCACGGCCCTCTTGCCGCAGGCCATCAGTCAGTCCAATGCCGAGGGCCATCCCTTGGCCTGTATTATGTTAGCTCCAGATAATCTCGGAGATATCAATAAGCGTTTTGGGCGCAAGGGGGGAGATCAGGTCGTCACCCAGGTAGCGGAGTATATTAAAGGGGAAATAGCCCCGGAAGAGAAGCTGGTGCATTTTGACGGAGCCAATTTTGTCGTGCTCATTACCAAGGGGGATTTGGTCGACGGCAGAAAGCGCAGTCTGGCTTTGCGGGCCGGCATCGTGTCGCGCCAATTCCAATGCGATAGCGAGGTTATATCTCTAACTTTAAGCATGGGCATTGTCGCCCGATCGCCCAGCCCGGAAGGCGTGCAAATTAACAACAAGGAAGTCGTGGAGGGGGTCTTTCGCCGCTTGGCTCTGATGTTAGATCAGGCCAAGCAACAGGGGGGCGACCGGTCGGTTGAGGACGAGGATATGGATTTCTAAATGAGGTCTCGGTGCTCTATAACTGGGCGCATGGTTGGTGCTAGAGTGTCTCTCGTATAGGTTCGCGATGATATTTCCCCTCCTGCGGGCCATGCGTCCACAGCAATGGATCAAAAATCTCTTTGTTCTAGCGGCTCTGGTTTTTTCCAAACACATCTTTCAATGGGATTATCTGGCGCAAAGCCTGGTGGGGATGTTGTGCTTCTGGGCTTTGAGTTGTGCGGTCTATCTTTTTAACGATATCGTCGATATAGAACAAGATCGCCTGCACCCAGAAAAGTCGAAACGCCCTATCGCTGCAGGCGAAGTTGGCAAGATCCAAGCACTTATAGTTTCGATCTGTCTAACCGTAGTGGGGCTGGTGGCGGCGTTCTGGTTGCGCGTGGAATTTGGTTATATCGTATCGGTTTACGCCCTATTTAATCTGACGTATTCTCTCAAATTAAAGCAGGTAGTACTGGTGGATGTGATGCTGGTGGCGGCAGGTTTCTTGCTGCGCGCATTGGGGGGGGCAATAGTCATAGCGGTGGAAATTTCCACGTGGTTCATTTTGTGTTCTTTCACCTTGCCTCTTTTTCTCACAGTGGTAAAAAGGCGGCAGGAATTGGTTATTTTGGAAGCAGGAGCGGGTGCTCACAGGTCGATCCTGACGGAATACAACGTGCCTTTTCTGGACCACATTGCCGCCATTTTGACATCTGCCACCCTGGTTTTTTATGCATTGTACGCTATGGGCGTCGGGGAAGAGGAGAGTGGACGGCAAATGCAATGGACTATTCCTTTTGTGCTCTACGGTATTTTCCGCTATCTCTATGTGGTCTACCGCCACCGCGATGGGGGCGATCCTACTGCCGTTGTGTGGCGCGACCGACCGTTACAAATCAATTTGGTATTGTGGATAGGAGCAAGTGTTTTGGGGCTGTACGCTTTACCTTGAACAAAAAAGTGAAAAAAGGAAATGTATCGCTCCTATTTTTTTGACAAATAGGGGCGATAGTTTTTTTTGATTAAAGATGGAGGTAGGATAGCAGATTAATAAGATTTTTGTATATTAACTACGACCTCGTATTACCCCTCTTCCCTTACAGATGCAAATGGTCGTTTGCCGATATCTATCGGTTCGCGATGTTTTGCCAACCCCATATTGGAGAGGGAGATCTATGTCTCGTCTAATATCCATATTCTACTTCGGCCTGCTGGCTATTTCTCCGGTTTTTGCTGGGGATAGAGCGTTTCATCCCAACACTGTTGAGAATATAGCCGCCGACGCCTGGGACGTTTTTGACAAATTTGACAACCTTGCCTATCTGCCCACATCTGTAGACCAACCGGCCCGTATCATATTGGGCGATACGCACGGTTTTCTACATGTATACGAGCAGAAAGACGGGGCCTTTGAAGAAGTGTGGACGAGTGGCGTTTGGCGGGAGCCGTAAAATACCTCTCCATCGTAGATATCAATGCCGATGAGGAAGAGGAAATCGTCGTCGTCACCGATCAAGGGCATTTTCACTATCTAGATAAAGAGAACTACAATACGCTTTGGAGCAATGCGGTAGATGAGTACGAGCGTCTTACTACCTTGTTGATCCACAATATCGACCAGGATGTCCCAAGGGTTACGTCGATAGTTGCATTTTTACAAACTATTGTAAAATATGAAAAACTCCCTCCTTTACAAGCAGGAGGTTTTAGTACAGGCAAATTCGCTAGTGCCCGCCATTTTATCGGTCCATCCAGCCCAGCCATCCTCAATTCAGCGCAAACGCCTCATCAACCTTCTCCGCTTCCTCGGCCAACTCCCCAATAAACCGCAACCAACACTCGCCCGTTGCCTTGTCGTGTCGCTGTGCCACGACAAGGCCGCTGTAAAGCCGGCCCTGGTGGAAATACTGCACCGGCACGGCGTCTTCGGCCCAGTCTTGCGCCACGTAGATCTCGGAGGTAACGGGTATCCAGAGGGTGAGGTGTATGGTCAGTAGGGCAAAGCGTCGGTCGGGTGCTTTTCGGGCTCGATGTCGCGTAAGTATTGCTCAGTCGTACGAATGTCGCTGTGGCCCATCCGCCGCTGCACAGTCCGGATGTCCAGGCCGGCCCCGTTGGGCGGCAGTCGCAGCAGGGTGGTGCAGTAGGTGTGCCGGAGCGCATACAGCGTGATGCCGTCCCGGGCGCGGTCTTCGTCGACCATCATTTTACGCATCGCTTTCTGCGGCGCGTCCTGCGACAGCGGCTTGCCCAAATAGTCCTGCCGATCGTTGCCGGCCGGCAAGACAAACTGGTTGAGCAGGCCGGTCCGCTCCTGCCGCTTTTTCTCCTGGCGCATATACTCCATAAAGTCGGCCTTCACGTCCAGGGCGCGCCGCTCGTGCGTTTTGGGCGTCCAGCGTTCGCCGGTGGCCTGGCACGTGGTTTCGCCGATGTGCAGGATGCGTTGCCGCCAATCAAGCCAATCCCAGGTGCACCACACCATCTCGATGTCTCTTAAGCCGGCATACAGGCCCATGCGCACCAGGGTGGGCACGGAGCCGCTGATCCAGTGGCGGTAGTTGAGCGAAGTCGCCAGCAGCCATTGAATCTCGTCGAGGGTGAGAATGCGCCGCGCCTTCAATCGCTTCGGCTGGTCGATCTCGACGCCGCGGGACAGATTGGCGGAGAGCATCTTCAGTTCCACGGCGCGGTCCAGGCACAGCCGGAGCTTGGTCAGGCGGTGGTAAATCGTCCAGGGCGCAAAGCCACGGGCGTTAAGCTCCTGGCGATAGGCCTCGATGCCGGCCCGCTCCAACTCTTCCAGGCGGGGGTAGTGGGCCCGCAGCCAATCCAGGGCGTGGCGGGCGTGCGACATGGCGTTTTGGTGGTTGCGATCCGAGCCGCCGCCGCCTTTGGCATGGGTAGCGTCGTAGTCGGCGTAGGCGTCTTCGATGGCGTCGTAGTCGGTGGCCTGCACATCGCGCTTGCGTTTGTGTGCCATACTTTCGACAAAGCCGGGGAAGGCCATGGCGGCCTCTTCCGGTTTAATCCATTTGCGCGTGATCCAATCCTCGATGTCCTCTTGCCGGGCCAGGCCGACGCGGGTGGCCGTTTCGACTTCGGAGAGGCGTTGCTCCAACAGGCGGCTGCCGGCGCGGTCCTTGGCATATTGCACGCGCTCAAAGCGTTGGCCGTCCAGGGTCAAATAATACTTGGTGCGGAAGCAATTGCGTTGTTTGTAAGGGTAGGTCTTGGCCATGGGGTATCCCAATGTATCCCGGATTGTATCCCAACTTTGAGGGAAAAACGGGGAAAAGCAGAGCAGTGTGAAGCGTTAAAACATGCCGTCAATATAAAAAATCAGGGGTGAAAAGGGCAAGAAAAAAGGCCGAAAAACAACCGGCCTGAACACACCTAACCTACAGAGGGGAAAGGGGATAAAAAAACCCTCTTATCATCAACAATTTACGAGCGACTTGCCAAGATGAATGAGAGGGTTAAATTAGATGGTGGAGCTGATCGGGATCGAACCGACGACCTCAGGCTTGCAAAGCCCGCGCTCTCCCAGCTGAGCTACAGCCCCACAGATTTCAGGTAGGTTGATCGGCCTCTTCTCCAGCGCCGTCCTGTTCAAAAGTAAGGAGGATGGTGGAGGCGAGAAAGAGAGAAAAGAAAGTGAAGCCAAAAATATCGGCGCGGATCTCGTCGTAAAATTCGGCAACTGCTGGAATAGTGTAACCACCGAGGCAGACCAGGTATAGAATTATACTGCCGAGCTGGATTTTTTCGAGAAAGACCTTGCTTTTAGCCCAGGCCATGGCATCACCCCTATATACAATGAATGAGATCAACTGAAAAAAGATAGCGACAACCCCAAAATACGTCAATCAAGCGACATTTGTTTGAGAGGTATCAATGTCTAACCCCGTTATTGTTAGTGCTACACGCACTGCTACCGGCAGATTTGGCGGCGCTTTAATCGATATGCCCGCTGCTGAAATCGGTGGGTGCGTTATCTCAGAGGTCCTGACGCGTTGCAATATAGAATCAGCTCAGGTTGACGAGGTCATCATGGGGGTGGTGTACCAAGGGGGGCAGGGGGCCAACCCCGCACGCCAGGCCGCCGTCAAAGCCGGTCTGTCCTACGAGGTGCCGGCCATGAGCGTCAATAAATTGTGTGGCTCTGGACTAAAAGCTATTGCCCTTGCCGCGCAGACCATACGCTGTGACGAGGCCGAAGTTATAGTGGCCGGTGGTATGGAGAACATGAGTAATACGCCGTATATATTGCCCAACAGTCGTTGGGGCGAACGCTTGGGGCACGGACAAGTACAGGACTTAATGTTATTGGATGGTCTGTGGGATTGTTTCTACGATTGCCACATGGGCATTACGGCGGAAAACCTGGCCGAACAATACCACATTGAGCGCGAGGAGCAAGACCAATTCGCCCTGCACAGCCAGACAAATTATCAGAAAGCCTTCATCGCGGGCCATTTTAAGCTGGAGATTGCCTCGCTGGAAATCGCCCAGAAAAAGGGGGACAGTGTGCGTTTTGAGGTGGATGAACATCCGCACAAAGACACTTCCCTCGAAAAACTCACGCAGTTAAAACCGGCTTTTAAAAGTGACGGCAGCGTGACGGCGGGGAATGCTTCGGGGATTAACGACGGGGCGGCGGCGGTCGCGGTGCTGTCGGAGGAAGGCGCACGCAGTCGTGGTTTACGGCCTTGGGCGCATATCCGCGGCACAGCGGCGGTGGGCGTAGATCCCAGGATTATGGGTATTGGACCAGCGCCGGCCATTCGCCGCCTGCTCGACAAAACGGGCATGAAATTGGACGATATCGAATTGTTTGAGATCAACGAAGCGTTTGCCGCCCAAACGCTGGCCGTGGGGCGGGAGTTGGGGTGGGATTGGGAGCGGGTCAATGTCAACGGCGGGGCTATTGCCTTAGGGCACGCAGTGGGGGCTTCGGGGGCGCGCATTGTCGTGACCCTATTACACGAAATGGAGCGCCGCCAATTGCGCTGGGGCATTGCCGCTTTGTGCATAGGTGGCGGCATGGGCATTGCCGCACTTTTCGAGCGCGCGGCTTAGGGGACGATAATAAGTCCCCTAAGCGCGTCTGGCTCAAGCCGCTTCCAATCGAGGTCTTCTTCTTCGATTTGTTCAACGACCTCAAGGGTGCGCTCCTGGCTCTTTTCTAACAATTGCAGCGTGCGCACCTAGATTTCCGTACCGGAGTGCGGTTGGTCGTCGGCGTCCCGCCAATTGTAACTGCGCAGACGGCCGGTAATAAATAGAGGGGTGCCCTTGTGCAAACGCTCGGCGTAGTATTCGGCCAGTTTGTGCCACAGCACTATATTGAAGAATGAGGTCTCTTCCTGCCATTCGTTGTTGCGGTCTCGGTAGGGCCGGTTGAACGCAATGCTGCCGGTGAGTCGAGCGACGCCGTTGTCCATAAAACGGAATTCCGAATCTTGAACCAACCTGCCGGCGACGGCGATTTGGCTGATATGCGGCATTCTAAATTCTGACATAACACACCTCCAAAAGTTAAAGATGGATGGACGACCGGAAAATAATCGGACCCAGCAGGTGCATAGCAGGATTTATGCCAATTGTAGTGTGTTTGATATAAATATATATTTTTATTTAATTTGATATAGTTAGTAGACCGTTTCTTATTAATTGTAAGGTGTGTGGGAAACGAATCATTTGTGAGTGGGCCCGGTAACAAAAAAGGAAAGCAAAATAGCGGCTCGTTGGCACAGTTTTTTACGCCACAACCGGTGGCGGAAGGCGTGTGGAAAATAGTGCGGTGCTATCTTAAAAAAGAACGGCACACCCAATTAAAAGCCATTGATCCGGCCGCAGGAGGAGGAGTTTTCCTCAATGCTATTGCGCATTTGCACGGGGCGCGGGAAGAGCGCACATACGGCATAGAAATCGATGCCAAGTTGGCCGCCAACACGGCAAAAAGAACGCATTTTTTTATAGGCGATGGCCTGAGTCAGAATTTTCCCGGTATACAATCTTGTGCTTTTGATGTCGTCATCGGCAATCCTCCATACGGCCGAATTGGCGATGTGGTTCCCCAAATGTACTGTGACTTAATTGGGCAATGGGCAAAGCTTTTTAGTGTGTGGCGCAGCAATTCCAACAGGGTCGGCCAGCGTCATTTGCAATGTTTTCCGATAGAAGTGCTCTTTGTCGAGCGCGCATTGCAATTGGCCCGACCGGGTGGACTCATCGCCTTTATTATGCCCGAAGGTTTCCTGGCCAATGAGCGCTTGCAGCGGGTGCGCGATTGGGTTCTGCAACGCGCCGAACTGTTGGCTATTGTCGCACTGCCCGACGAGGTCTTTCGCGGGCCTGCAGTGCACGCTAAAACTGCAGTGATCGTCCTGCGCAAAAAGACAAGAGTGCGAACTTGCCGCAGAACAGCCGTCGTGACAGTCGATGAGCACAAGAGTAGAGCCATCGAGCAGAAAATGGATGCTTTGGTGCGAGGCGTGCGAATGGCCCAACGGAGAAAAGGCGGAAAATGGTCAATACTTGTCCCGGCTGAAGATTTTGAAGGAAAGCGCTGGGATGTACAATTTTGGCGTGGGCGCCAGGAAAAAACATCCATCGACCGGCGTTTTAACCTTGTTCCACTGGGGGATTACATAGACCACTTGACCTATGGACCCATCGTCACGGGCCGCAAACCGTGTCATCACAAGGCGGGCATACGCGTTATTCTTCAGGGCGATTTTACCGAAACGGGTCTGTGTCCCCAAGGGGGGTTGCGCGTTGCTAAGGGGGGCGTGTATGATCCCCAGCGCAGTCGCGTAGAGCCAGGCGATTTATTATTGCCGCGCTCTGGTGTGGGCGCCTTGGGGCGCAATCGCATGGCGGTGTATCTGGAAGAAGAGCCGGCGAATATAGGTTGTTTTGTCGATCGTTTACGGTTGCGCGATGTAAATCCTTTTTTTGTCTGGTTTTTTTTTAGAAGTGAACCGGGTTGGAAGCAAATACAGGCGTTGATCAATGGGGTGGGCACGCCCAATATTAATTTTGCCGAAATTCGCTCATTGCGGCTGCCCCTCATACCAAAGGAAGCACAAGAGCGTTTAGAAGAACGCTACTGGCGAGAAGTGTGGCCGTTGCATTTGAGACGGGCCGAAGACGAAATCGCGCGGCAACTAAGCGAAGAACGCTTTAGAGGTATAATAGGAGATCTAACGCGTTTTGCGTGCGGCGATACGCGTACTTTAGCTTAGCAGATGGCGTACGGGGGCATGTACGACCAATTGGGCGGCGGTTTTCATCGCTATTCTGTAGACGAGCGCTGGCTGGTACCCCATTTTGAGAAAATGCTCTACGATAACGCCCTGCTCATCTGGGTTTATCTCGAAGCCTACCAGGTGACGGGAAAGAAGCTGTACCAAAGGATAACGCGCGAAGTACTGGATTATGTTTTGCGCGAGATGACACAGCCCCAAGGGGGGGCTGCGCCACGCAGGACGCCGACAGCGAAGGAGAGGAAGGCAAATATTTTGTATGGCAGCCCGAAGAAGTGGAGGAGATTTTGGGGGAAGAAGACGTCCGGATATTCTCGCGCTATTACGGGGTGACGCCGGAAGGTAATTTTGAACACGGCCAAAGTATTCTGCACGTGCAGGAAGAGCCAGATGTCATTGCGCGTTTGCTCAAGGTGGACAATGCTACCTTTGCCGCCGCGCTCGAAGAGGGCCGTCGCCGGCTTTTTGAAGTGCGCCAGCAGCGCGTGGCACCTGGACGCGACGACAAAATTTTAGTCGCGTGGAACGGCATGATGATCAGCGCCATGGCCAAGGCCTATCAAGTGTTGGGAGAAGAGGCGTATTTAACGGCGGCGGCAGAAGCGGCAGATTTTATACTTACTCACATGGTGCGGAAAGGCCGTTTGTTGCATTCCTACAAAGATGGAAAGGCGCACTTGCCGGGTTACCAGGACGACTACGCTTGTTTTATCAACTGCTTGCTCGATTTATACGAAGCCCGCTTTGAATTGCGCTGGTTAAACGCTGCGGTCGAATTAAACCGGACCATGCTGGACCTCTATTGGGACGGGGAAAAAGGCGGTTTCTTTTATACCGAAGAAACCGCGGCAGATCTTATCGTGCGCACCAAAAATCCGTTTGATAATGCAGTGCCGTCGGGCAATTCCATTGGCGCTTTGGTTTTGCTGCGCCTTGCCGCTTTGACGGGAGATATGGATTTGCGGCAGAAAGCAGTGGAGACATTGCAATTGTTTGGCAATCTTATGCAGCGATCCCCTTCCAGTTGTGCGCAAATGATATGCGCCCTCGATTTTTACCAAGAAACGCCCTGGGAAATTGCTTTGACTGGCGAAGTAAGGCAACAGGACGAATTTCTTCGGGTTTTGCATACTCAATTCTTACCCAATAAAGTCGTGATGGCCAGTGGGCGTGGTGACAGCGCTGAAGACCTGATTGCCCTATTGCCGTTAATGGAAGGCAAGGTAGGAGAAGAAGACGCCGTGCGGGCATATATTTGTCGCGATTTTGTCTGCTCTCAACCCGTGAGTGAGGTAGAGAATTTTCTCGACTTGTTCAACAGGCAAAGCTAAGAGGCGAGACTGTCGTGGGTGAAACATCTCAATTTGCCGCTAAAAATCAGGAACAGGCGCTCATCGGTAAATTGATACAGATGCCCTTTTTTAATAGGCTTAGCAGCAAACAGATTCAATTGCTTTTGAAGCTAGCCCAGTTGAATGGCCGATAAAAGATATTAATAGATCTTATGCTAACGAGAAGTAGTGCAAGTGGCTGGTTATTAGCTGTTTGTATGTTTACGGCCTGGGCTTGTGGGCCGCCGCCCCAGCCTATTTTTCAGCCCACGAGGGAGGGGACAGAACCGTCGGAAGTCGTCCAACCATTGCCCCCCATACCTAATACGCCCCACTTGCAATCTTATATTGAAGTAGACGGTTTTCCGGAGTATGTTATTGGTTCGGCAGACGTGTTAGACATTGTCTTGCGCGACGTAAATCTGGTGCGCGAGCGCGTGAGCGTGCGCCCAGACGGCAACATTTCTTTTTTACTAATAGAAAATATACGCCTCGCGGGGCTCACACCGACCCAGGCGGATTCGGCGCTTACGGCGGAGTTGAGCCATTTCTTGCGCGATCCCAAAGTCGATATCGAAGTGATGGCATATCGAAGTAAAGTGGTGTCTTTACTCGGTGCGCTACAGGCTATTGCTGCTCCAGATATAAAAATGGGCCAGGGGCGCT
>CAXGRO010000024.1:0-19774 GCA_964012055.1 uncultured bacterium | reverse complement strand
ACGACCACTTTGGCGATTGGCGCCTGGCGCTGGCTGCCTACAACGCCGGCCTGGGCCGCGTTTCCCGCGCCATCCAGCGCTCGGGCACACGCGACTTTTGGGCCTTGGATTTGCCGCGCGAAACGCGCAATTACGTGCCCCTGTTTATGGCCGTCGCCATCATGGGCAAAGACCCCGGCCTCTTTGGTTTTGATGAAGTGCAATTTGAGCCCCCGCTGCGCTTTGAAACGGTCGACCTGCAGCGCGCCGTGCGCCTCGAAAAGGCAGCCGAGTGCATGGGTCTGTCGACCGCGGCACTGCGCCAGCTTAACCCCGAATTGCGCCAGAGCATCACCCCGCCCCAGCAGGGCCGCCACTACGACCTGCGGGTGCCGCCGGGCAAGCGCCAAACCCTGCTCAAATGCAGCGCCGATTGGCCCGCCGAAGAACTGGCCTGGCATTACTATAAGGTCAAACGCAACGACAGCATTTGGTCCATCGCCCGCGAATTTGGCATCAGCACCAAAGTCATAGTCGAAGCCAACAGCATCGCCGATCCCAGCCGCATCTATCTGGGACAAAAGCTCTACATCCCGGGCGCCGCCGGCGCTCAGTCGCACAGCGCAATGTCGACGCGCTACACCATCAAACCCGGCGATTCGCTCAGCCGCATCGCCCAGCGCTATAAAGTGCGCGTCGCCGATCTCAAACAATGGAACGGACTTCAGAGCAACGTTATCCGAGCCGGCGACCAGCTCACGGTTTGGGCGCCGCCCAAAGTCCAGCCAGCGCGCCTGCAAACGACCGCCGTCGATCCCGCCGGCCGCACCATCCACACCATTCAGGCTGGCGAGAGTTTGTGGGGCATCGCCCGCCGCTACAACGTGCGCGTAGAAGACCTGCACCGGTGGAACGGCTTGGCCAGCTCCACGATTTACCCGGGCCAAAAACTGGCGGTGGGCCGCGCCCCCGCAGCCCTGAGCCAAGACCAGCACTACACCGTGAGCGCCGGCGACACGCTCTACAGCATCGCCCAGAAGTTTGGCCTGGAGGTCGACGAATTGGCGCGGCTCAACAATATGAGCCTTTCCACCACACTGCTGGTGGGCACCAACCTCAAAGTCAAGCTGACCAACCTCGTGGAATAAACGGCCGTGCAATTGGCAAAACACATTCTGCTGCTGACCCTGGCTTTTGTCCTGCAAACCACCTGGGCGCACTCGCTGGCCATCGCCCAGGTCAAACCCGACCTGCTCGTTTTGGCCCTGTTCTACATCGCCCTGGGCAGCGACCCCCTAAAAGCCACGCTCTTGGCCTTTTGTTTTGGTTTTATCCAAGACACCTATGCGCCCGCCAACCTCGGCCTCAACGCCCTGGTTAAATCTGCCGTCACCTTTGCCATAAACTGGAGCCGCAGCGAGATCATGGTCGACAATATTTCCGTGCAGGTCGCTTTTGCAGGCGGCGCCGTTTTAGTACACGATCTCATTTTCTACATAGGTTACACGGGCCTTCCCTGGAGCGACGTGCCATTCTTCTGGCTGCGCTACAGCTTGGGCAGCGCCGCCTACACCGCCGCCCTGGCCGCCGTGCTTTCCTACGTCCTGCTCTTGCGCCGCTACCTCCTACCTCCCTCCTGAGATATGGAACCCGTCGACCACAGCGAGCAGGCAAAAAAACTGCGCCACCTCCTCATCATCGTCCTGGGCCTTTTTGCCATTCTCTTCCTGCGCCTGTTTTACTTGCAGGTCACCACCTCGGCTGACTACACGCGCGAATCCGAAGAAAACCGCATTGCCAGAAAGCGCATCAAAGCGCACCGCGGCCTCATCCTGGCGCGCGACGGACAAATTTTGGCCAGCAACGCCCCCTTCTACACCGTGGCCATTCACCGCTGCTCTTCCCAGGACTTTGCCGCCGCCGTAGCCGCTTTTGAAGAAGCCACCGCCACCAAAATTACCAAGAAATATTCCAAAAAAGGCCCCTGGCCCATCCACCTCAAACGCGACGTCGGCTTTCGCACCGTGGCCATTGTCGAAGAACGCCTCAAGGACGACTGGCCCCTCGACATTCTGATCCAGATGAAGCGGGCCTACCCCATGCACAACCTGGCCGCCCAACTGCTGGGTTATATGGGGGAATTGCGCGTCGAGGACGTGCGCCGTCTCAATACCAAATCCTCCTACGCACCCGGCGACTACATCGGCCAGACCGGCATCGAAAAAGTCTACGAAGACCACCTGCACGGCGAAGACGGCATTCGGGTGGTCGAAGTGGACGCCAATCAGCGCGAACGGCGCCAGATTCCCGAGCTTTTGCAAAACGCCCGCTCCGGCCAGGACTTACACCTGACCATCGACCGCCGCGTTCAGCACCGCGCCGAAGAAGCTTTGCCCGACACCCTGGGCGGTTGCGTGGTGGCGCTCGACCCGCAAAGCGGCGCCATTTTGGCTCTGGCCAGCAGACCCACATTTGATCCCAATATATTCGTCTCGTTCCAGCAACAGGAAGAGCGCAAGCGTGTCTTGCAGCAGCCAGACAACCCCCTGCTCAACCGCGCCATTTCCGGCACTTACCCGCCCGGCTCCACCTTAAAAATGGTGGCCGCCATCGCGGCGCTAGAAACGGGCATCAGCGACACCTTGAGCACCTTTGAAGCCTGCGCCGGCTCTCTGCAGGTGGGCGAGACCACCTTCCGCTGTTTTAAGCGCGACGGCCACGGCGAACTCAATCTAATGCAGGCCCTGGAGACCTCCTGCAATATCTACTTTCAGCACCTGGCGCAAATCATGAGCATTGAAACATGGGAAGACTACGCCAGCCGCTTTGGTTTTGGCCAAGCAACGGGCATCGACATGGAACCCAAGGAGGAGGTAGGCCTCTTGCCGTCGCGCCAATTCTACGTCGAAACCGAGGGGTGGACCCAGGGCCACTTATTAAATCTAGTTATCGGACAAGGCCGCATCCTGGCCACCCCCATACAAATGGCGCGCTACGTCGCCGCCCTGGGCAACGGCGGTTACCTGGTCACACCCCACCTCTACAAGGTGCCGCCCAGCCCCCAACCTATCGACGGCATTTCCCCCGCCTCCCTGGACATAGTTAAACAAGCCATGCGCCGCGTTATCTACGGCCAACACGGCACCGGCCACAAAGTGCAAATAGCCGGCATCGAAGTGGCCGGCAAAAGCGGTACGGCCCAGGGGCCCGGAGAAGACGACGCCTGGTTTGTCGCCTTTGCGCCCTACGAAAATCCGTCTATCGCCGTGGCGGTTGTAGTGGAAGACGGGGGCGGCGGTGGCTCGGTGGCCGGCCCCATCGCGCGCCAGGTGATGGAAGCCTATTTCGACATCGACGCCGCGGCAGCGGCGCCCCACCCCGTTTCACCCACCGAATTGGCGCCCCATGCGACTACTGCGCGAAACTGATTTCCTGCTACTGGGTGCCACCTTGCTGACGGTGTTGCTGGGGGTCACCATGATCTACAGCGCCACCTTTCACAGCGAAAACGAGGCCTTAAAAACGGCGTGGCAGCGCCAGAGCTTATTTGCCATCATAGCCCTGCTAATTGCCCTGGGCATGATTTTTATTCCCAATAAGGTTCTCTACGGTCTGGCCTACCCGCTTTATGGTTTATCGCTAATCACACTTTTAATGGTCCTGGCCTGGGGGTCGGGATCGGGTGATCTAGCGGCGCGCTGGCTGGTACTGGGCCCGGTGCGTTTGCAACCTTCCGAATTAGCCAAGATCACTACCATTATCGCCCTGGCGCACTACCTGGCCGACTACAGCCGCGAGCGCGTTAATAGTATCGGCGTCTTTCTGGGCACTCTGCTCATCCCCCTCGTGCCCATGGCCCTGGTGGTGCGCCAACCCGATCTGGGCACAGCCGTCTCCTTTGGGGCGGCGTTCTTCCCCATGCTCTACTGGGCTGGCATGCGCCGGCTCTACATTTTTTTTGTCATATCGCCGCTGTTCAGTGTCGTCTTTTCTTTTGAACAATTCGTCCAGACGCCTTTTCCCTTTGCCGCTTTTGTTATCATCAGCGCGGTCGTCGCCCACTTCCTGCTCGCCAAGCTCTGGGTCACCCTCACTCTGCTCGGGGTCAACCTGGCGGCCGGCCTGGTCACCGTCTATTTGTGGAACAGCCTGCTCGAGTATCAAAAGAAACGCATTCTCACCCTCCTAGACCCCGAGTTCGACCGCCTCGGCGACGGCTGGAACAGCATCCAATCCAAAATCGCCATCGGCTCGGGCGGCCTGGGCGGCAAAGGCTTTTTGGGCGGCACCCAGCCTGAATTGGAATTCTTGCCGGCGGCGCACACCGACTTTATCTTTTCTGTCCTCGGCGAGGAGCTCGGTTTTATCGGCGCCGTGGTGGTGCTGGCACTCTTTGTCTTTTTGATCGGGCGCGCCTTCTACATAGGCTCCATCGTCAACAGCCGCTTCCTCAGTCTCGTCGCCATCGGCCTGGGCTCCATGCTAACCTTCCACGTCTTTGTCAACATCGGCATGACCATAGGCGTCATGCCGGTCACCGGTCTGCCCCTGCCCTTTTTGAGCTACGGTGGCTCGTCGCTCTTGGCAAATTGCATAGCCATCGGTCTTTTGATGCACATCTATACCCACCGACACGAGTATTGATGTTTACCTTGCGGCGCACGTTCATCTGCCTGGGCCTCGTCGGCACCTTTGTTATAGACACGCCCCATTGCAGCGATGTAGACCACGGCTGGCGCGCCATCCACTACCTGCAAGAGACACAGTACGAACGCGCCCTCACTGCCGTGGAGCGAGCGCTGCGCCAGCACTCCGACGACCCCCAGCTCCACCTGATTGCCGGCCTGGCCCACCTGGGCCGGGAAAACATCGAAGCCGGGGTCGAAGCCCTGAGCCGCGCCCTCACCCTCGACCCCGACAACGGCGAATTGTACGACGTGCTGCGCGACGCCTGTATGCGGCGGGAGCGTTTTGACCTGGCCCGCGACGCCTTTGCCGCCCTGCGCCGCCACCACCCCGACCACAGCCGCATTCTCGCCCACCTGGGTTGGGCCCACCTGCATCTCGAAGAAGTAGAGGAGGCCACCCAACTGCTCGAAGCGGCCATTGCCGCCGACAGCGTCGCCAGTTTTGCCCACGTGCAACTGAGTCGCCTCTACCTGGAACAACAGCGCTTTGACGAAGCCGTAGCAGTAGTGCAAAAAGCCCTCGAGTTGGCCCCCGACAACCAGCGCCTGCTGGTCATATTGGGCGAATCGCAGCTGCAGCAAGGCGGCTTGGAAGCGGCCGAGCTCAGTTTTCTCAGCGCCCTCGAAAAAAGCCCCGATCCGGCCTTTACCGCCGTTCATATCGCTCGCACCTACTACAAATACGACATGCGCCTCATGACCATCCGCTATTACGAAGAGGCTCTGTCGCGCGGCGATTCCACCGCCCTGGTGCTCAACAACCTGGCCTGGACCTATGCCGAGGAAGGTATAGAATTGGACCGCGCCACCCGCTTGTCTTACCTGGCGGTAAAACACGAATCCGACAACGTCGTCTACCTAGACACCCTGGCCGAGCTCCTCTACCAAAAGGGCCGCACCGCCCACGCCATTGCCTTAATGCAACACTGCCTGGAACTGGAACCCGCAGACGGCGAACACTACACTTACCTGCAACAACAGTTACAAAAGTTCCAACAGCGTCGCGCCGCGCCATCGGTCAGCATGTAATCATGCCGCGAAAGCGCTTATAGTCGATGTTGAGCGTCTCTAATTTGCTGTAGAGGATTTTTGCGCGACATGCCGATGTCCTGCGCCACCCGTGCAATAACCCCGCGGCGGCGGCGCAGCGCTTCGCACAAGAAGCGGCGCTCAAAGCTAATGCGCGCCTCCACCAGCGATCCGATCTCCTCCATTTCCCTCTCCTGCGCCGCCCCGCCGCCGGGCCCGGCTAATATCTCCTGCGGTATATCGGCCGCCGTCAAACGCTCGGTGCCCGCCATAATATGCGCTCAACCACGTTTTCCAACTGGCGAATACTGCCCGGCCAAGGGCAACTCTGCAACAGTTCCACGGCCCCCTTGTCGATGGTTTTAGCCGGATGGCGATTTTTGCGCCCGGCCCGTTTGAGGAAATGGCGGACGAGCAGGGGCACGTCCTCGGCGCGCTCGCGCAACGCCGGCAAGTGCACCGGTAAAACATTGAGCAGATAAAACAAATCTTCGCGAAAATTGCCCTCTTCTACTTCCCGCTGCATATCCACATTGGTAGCGGCGACAACCCGCACGTCCACCTTGAGCGTCTGGGTGCCGCCAACACGCTCAAACTCCCGCTCCTGCAGCACCCGCAAAAGTCACAACTGCACTTTGGCATCCGCCGCCCCAATCTCATATAGGAAGAGGGTCCCGCCGTGCGCCATTTCCTCAAACGGGCCGGGCCGCTGCCGCGCCGCCCCGGTAAAAGCCCCCTTCTCGTGCCCGAACAATTCACTTTCCAGTACCCCTTCGGGCAGTGCGGCGCAATTAACGCGCACAAATGGGCTGCGACGCCGCAAACTAGCGGCGTGGATCGCCCGCGCAAACACATCCTTACCCGTGCCGCTCTCCCCCTGAATGAGCACGGTGGCCTGCGCCCTAGCAATGCGCCCTACTTGATCGATTAATCGCTGCATGCGCGCATTGCGCGTCATCATAAATTTGGGCCGCGGCAGGGATTGAACTGGCGCAACATCCATTTCCTTTTCAAACGGTACTGTGGCCAAAGATGGCTGATACATAATAGACCTCCGGGAAACGTGTAGGGGACTACACACAAATGAAACCTGTACTGCGCACCTGATTGGCGCGCCCGATGTATGCCATCCCTCACTTGCAAGATCCGTGCCGCCCTTCTCCCAACTTCGTATCCCTTCCACCACATTGCGTCTTATCTCCAGCCCACACCGCTATTTGCCACCTCAAGGTTCCTCCCCTGCCCACCCAGACCAAACTTCCCAAGTGCAAAAATCTGTCGGATTCCCGGTACCGAGCTTGATTTTGCTCCCAATTGTCGTACACTGTCGATTATGGACCTGACCAATGCCATAATAAACCAGGCCTCTGCCATGAGTACCGCCCGCTTGCAAAGCAAGATGTCGGTGCGCACCTTTTTAAAAAGGCCATGGATTTCCAGGAGCAGGCCGCCCTCTGCTACAAAGCATCAACGTGCAATCGGCCGCCCAAAGCCAGGCCATGCAATCCGCCGGCGTCGGCCAAAACGTCGATCTAGTCGTTTAGAAATTTCCCAAAGGGTAAAAAACGAGCCGGCTTCTTACAGAAGCCGGCTTTTCTGTGTACGCCAGAAAAAATCAGGCCGTCACCAAGTCTTCGACCTGGTAGAGTTCTGCAGCGAGGTGGGTGTAGTTCTCGGTGCCAATGGAGAGGGGGGCGTAGAGCAAAACCGGCTGGCCAAAACTGGGCGCTTCGGCCAGGTTGATATTGCGCTTAATCAGGGTGCGATAGACCTGCCCGCCAAAATGCGAACGCGTCTCGGAAACGACGCGGCGCGACAATTGCAGGCGATCGTCGAACATGGTCATGAGGACGCCTTCTATTTGCAAAGTCGGGTTGAGATAGCGCTGGACCAGGTGAATGGAGTTGAGCAATTTGCTCAGCCCCTCTAGAGCGTAATATTCGCACTGTACGGGAATGAGTGTCGTATCGGCTGCAGTGAGCGCATTGATCGTCAGCAACCCCAGCGAAGGCGGACAATCGATTATGATGTACTCGTAGTCTCCGCGCACCTCTTCTAGGGCCTGAGCCAATTTCTTTTCTCTGCCCAAAACGGCAGCTAACTCAACTTCGGCGCCGGCCAAACGTATGTGCGAGGGCAATAAATAAAGTTGCGCTACTTCGGTGGATCGGATAATGGCGTCAATACGGCATTGTCCCACCAAAACTTCGTAGATCGATCCCTGTAAACTGTCGGCACTGGAGCCGCAACCGCTGGTGGCATTGGCCTGTGGGTCGATATCTATGAGCAGGGTTTTGTGTTCGGCTGCCGCTAGACAAGCGGCTAGATTAACGGCAGTGGTCGTCTTGCCCACTCCGCCCTTCTGATTGGCAATGGCGATGATTTTACCCATATCAGGCCTCAACGCCCGCTTTTCCATTATGGAAAAGTGGCTGTAAAGCCAGATCCGCTGCGCACGACGAGCGATCTGGTATTTTATGTGATAAAACCCGAAATTTCGCGCACCCGGGGAAGGTGTAAAGAGCGAAATTTTCTTGAGAGGGGAGCCCCGCTTCAGGTCCTAATCACCGCCTCGACAGGGCAATATAACGACACTCAAATAGCTCGTCAAGAGTTAATATAACTCGAGCGTAACACAACGGGGATTAATCTTTATCAATACTGTGGACACTTTTGGTAAGTCATTGATAAATAATCACTTACGAATTTCAATGTCTGTTTGTCTAAGCCGTTATTTATCAATGGCTTACCAGAAGTGTCCACAGTATTGATAGTGTTAAATTTAATAAATTATATCACTATCCAACAGCCAAACTCGCCAGCGTAGCTCCTAGAATAAGGCCGGTAAGTGCAAAGAGAAAAGCTCCCAATCGCACCGGGCGAGAGGGAAAAATGTGGGGGGGGTTATTGGACATAGGCATGGGTAAACTCCTCGCGGTCATACTATATGTAATATTACCTATCGGTAAAAACGTCGTTTTGCTGCAGCAATGAGCATATATTTCCCGCTTTTTTGACTATTTTTAACCATTTGTAACAGAAGCAATTTGTGTGCCTTGGCTGTACACAAAAAACGCGGCGACCAAAGGCCACCGCGTTGGATAAAACTAGGAATGAAATTGATTTTAAGCTTCGGAGTAGGCCCGCAATTTGGCATAGAAGCGGGGATGGCGCAATTTGCTCAAGGCAATTTCTTTGATTTGCCGCACGCGCTCCCGCGTCAGCTTAAAACGCACGCCGATCTGGTCCAGCGTAAGAGGGCGCTCTTGGTCGAGACCAAAATAAAGCCGCAAAACCTCGGCTTCGCGCTGGTTGAGCCGGTTGAGCGCGGCGTCGATATCTTCCTGCAAGGTGTATCTGATCGCTTCTTCTTCGGGAGACAGGTCATTTTCACTGGAGAGATAGTCGAGCAAAGAGCGTTCTTCGCCCTCTTCAAAGGGCGCGTCGAGCGAACGAATGGGCTGGCTGTCTATAAGCGTTTGTTCGACTTTTTCTTCGGTAAATCCGAGGGTATCGGCCACTTTTTCCAGACTGGGCATGGATCCGTCGCGCTGCAAAGCCTCGTACGTGCGGGTAATTTTGGTCTGCATGTCGAGGCGATTGACCGGCATGCGCACCGTGGATTGTTCCATCAACGTCTGCAAAATAGCCTGGCGAATCCACCACACGGCGTAGGAAATAAATTTATAACCTTTGGTTTCGTCAAAGCGCTCGGCCGCCGTAATTAGGCCCATATTGCCGGCGCTGATGAGTTCGGCCAGAGATAAACCGCGATTTTGGTAGTCTTTGGCAACCGAGACGACAAAGCGCAAATTGGCTTCTACCAACTCGTTACGCGCTTTTTCGTCGCCGGCGCGGATGCGACAGGCCAGTTCCGCCTCTTGGCGGGCCGATAGGGGAGTGGAATCGGCAATATCGTTGAGGTAACTGGCCAGTAGGGGATCGCCTTGGGGCTTTTGTACAGATATTGCTCTTTTTATCTGTCTCACCATAGGTACCTCCTCCTGCGGTGAAAGGCGTAGTATACTAACATGCTCCAAATCCAAATTAGTTCCCGCTTTTTACTCCAAGATCGCGTTGACAAAACCACGGCAAATGCCCTTATTGGCTCGCCATGAAATGGCATAAGCGCCTCTTTGTTTTTGGGCTGTGCTACCTGGGTTGCGGCTGGGCGTCTTCAACTAGCTGGGCCAACCCCCTAGAACTAGTGCGCGGTGTGCGCATTGAACGCCCCACTCCCACTGCGCCGCACAGCCCCCCTTCCCGCCCTGCCGTCGCAACCCTGCCAGATCTGGATATTTCTGCCGGTCTCGTCCTCTTACACCGCAAGGGATGCATCACCTGCCACGACTTGGGCTACACGCCCCTGTCTAATGGGCCCCAATTGGATGGTTTGGCCCACAAAGTGGCGCCGGATTGGCTGCGCCGCTGGTTGGAAACCCCTTTTTCTTATCTGCCAGCCAGTAAAATGCCCCAGATAGCCCTCGCGCCCGAGCAAATCGACGACATCTCGGCCTTTCTGCTAGATCAAACACCCGATCCGCCGCTAATGCCCCTGCCCAACCTGACTACCGATCCCTACCGGGGAGCCCGCCTTTTTCGCGAGCGCGCCTGTTTGCAGTGCCACACCGCCGCCGGCGAGGGCGGTTCCACCGGTCCGGCCCTCGACCACCTGGGCCATAAGATCAACCGGCGCTGGCTGCACCACTTCCTCAGTGCGCCCCACCCCCCCAATGCCGAACGTACTCTGTCCCAGCAAGAAGCGGCAGACCTGGGTGCCTTTCTAGTGCGCCGCTTTGCCGCCGGCGTCAAAGTAGCGGACGAATTTGCGCCCGCGCCTCCCTCCAGGGCCGCAGTAAAACGGGGCTTGGCCACGGCCATCGAGCGCGGCTGTTTGCAATGCCACGCCCTAACGCGCTATGCCGGACCGGCGCTCAAGGCGCCGGTTGAGGCTTCCACGGCACGGCACTGGGCCGACGCCCACCAACAGCAACTCGGACCCGTGCCCGCCATAGTGCTCCGCCCCGCCGCGCGACGGGCCCTAGTCCAAGCCCTGCAATATGCTCCCGCTCCGCCGACCGATACCGACTTGCCAGACGATTACTGGCCAGGTACCATCCCTCCCCAGGGCTCCTCACCCCAGGCTTATTCTCTCGACGCGCAGCAGCTGCAACCAGAAGCTTGCGGCACCTGCCACCAAGAGCAGTGGCGCCAGTGGCAGATCAGTCGCCACGCCCGCGCCCTCAGTCCGGGATTGCTGGGCCAATTGGTCGACGTGCGCCGTCAAAATCCCGACCTGGGGCGCAACTGCCTGACCTGTCACGCCCCCCTGGACGAGCAATATCGCAATCTACTGGCCTCAGCCGAGCTGACCCCAGATCACGGCATCACCTGCGCCGCCTGCCACGTGCGCCAACACCGCTACTTTGGACCGCCCTCCGACACCCTGCAGCCCAGCGCCCGGCATTTTACCGGCGGCCACCACGGCGTCGTCGTCGCCAGCACCGCATTCCGCCAATCTGAATTTTGCGTCCCCTGCCACCAATTTGCCGCCGACGGCTTTGCGCTCAACGGCACCTTATTGCAAAACACCTACCAGGAGTGGCTCAACAGCCCGCAAGCCCGCCAGGGCCAGACCTGCCAAAGCTGCCACATGCCCCAGGGCCAGCACCTCTCCCGCGGCATCCGCGACCGCCAGGTGGTGGCCCAAGCCCTGGAGTTGCAAGTGGATTGGCAGTGGCAAAAAAAAGGCGAGCACTTGCGCGGCGAGGTGCGCCTGTACAACCGCGGCGCCGGACATTACCTGCCCACTTATGTGACGCCGGCGCTCTTTGTCCGCCTGTCCCTGGCCGACGCCCAGGGCGCCTTGCTCGACAGCACCACCCAAAGGCGCGCGGTGCAGCGCCGCCTGCCCGTAGATCAGAGTTACCAGCTCTTCGACACCCGCATTCCGCCGGGCGGCTCCTGGATCTTTGCCTTTGCGCAAGAAACGCCGGCGGCGGCGCATTTTCTCAACGTGCTAGTAGAGGTGGACCCCGATTTCTTCTACCGCGACTTCTTCGCCCAGTTAAACCTGCGCGGCGCCGCCGCACCCCTCATCCGGCAGGCCCATGCGCAGATCGCCGACTCCCCCTATATTCTCTTCACCCGCACCTATTCTCTGGAGTGAAAACGCCCATGTCGAACCTCGCCAGTTTTGCCGAATTGGTCCAAGTGATGGCCCGCCTGCGCGCCACCGACGGCTGTCCCTGGGACCGCGAGCAAACGCACGCCTCGCTCAAACCCTATCTACTCGAAGAAACCTACGAGGCACTGGAAGCAATTGACGCCGGCGACGACGCAGAGTTGTGCAAGGAGTTGGGCGACGTATTGCTGCAGGTGGTATTCCACGCCCAGATCGCCGGCGAGGAGGGGCGCTTTTCCATCGACGACGTGGCCCAGGCCATCGTCGACAAACTCATCCACCGCCACCCCCACGTCTTTGGCGATGTCGAAGTGGACGGCGCCGACCAGGTGGTGACCAATTGGGAGCGCATTAAACAGGAAGAGCGCCGCGGCGAAGATCGAGAGCCTTCTGTGCTGGACGGCGTGCCCAAGCAATTGCCCGCGCTCTTGCGGGCCCAGCGCATTCAGGGCAAAGCGGCGCGCGTCGGTTTTGACTGGGACAAAATTGCCGGCCCTTTAGCCAAAGTGGAAGAAGAATTCGCCGAGTTGCGCCAAGCCATGGACGCCGGCGATGCAACCAAGATTGAAGAGGAATTCGGCGACTTGCTCTTTGCCCTAGTCAACGTCGGCCGCTTTCTCAAACTGGCGCCCGAAGATACTTTGCGCCGAGCGGTGGAAAAATTTGAACGACGTTTTCGCCAGTTAGAAGAGACGGCGCGCACCCAAGGCCGCGATTTACAGGATATGTCTTTGCCAGAGATGGACCGGATCTGGGATCAGATAAAAGATAAAGACAGGTAAACTTCGTCTCTATCTGCTGCTTTCTTTATTTCTCCTATTCTGACATTATTAATTTGGGTAAATGGCTATATTCACACTGCGCCAAATCGCGCGAAATGTGCGATTTGGTGCACATTTTTTCAGTCATTCCATCTATCAATACTGTGGGCATTTTTTGTAAGCCATTGATAAATAACGGCTTAGGCAAATAGGTATTGAAATTTGTAACTTGTTGATAAATAATCACTTACGAATTTTAACCTTACAAAAATCCGCTCAAAATCGAAAAAGTGTCCACAGTATTGTTACTATAACTTAAGATTATTAACAATCTTGGAGGTATGATATCTGCTAATATTTGCTAATCAAAAATAGATATTCTCTCCTGTGGAAATAATTTTGACCCAACAATTCGACAACCGCCAGCAAACCATACCCCTCCCCCTGATCTGGGCCGTCGTCTTCATTTGTCTCCTGCCCTTTCTGCTAAATCTTGTCGGAGTCGACTTTTCCAGTTCGGCGCCACCCTTTGATGCTGTAGCCGCTACTAATATGGCGTCGCACCAAATGGTCGACGCCATGTTTCACCGCCTCACAGGCGCTTTTAGTCATACTATACTGGAGTGGAGTGCCTTTGGTACGGCTATTTTTACCGTCTTACTGGCCTTCAGCTATTTTTATATCAAACGCGATATCACTACCCTTGTCATCGGCGTGGCATTGTTTTGCGCCGGGGCCATGGACGCCTTCCACACTCTGGCCGCCGACCGCCTCATTGAGGCCGTGGCCGACAACCGCAATCTCATCCCTTTTACCTGGGCCATTTGCCGCCTTTTCAACGCCCTCATTCTCATCGCCGGCGTCGGCATATTCCTGCTGCAACGCGCCTCCAATAAAGCGGCCGAATTCCGCCGCGATATTCGATTCGTGCTCGTGCTCAGTCTGGTCTTTGGCGCCATCGCCTACGGCATTATTCACCTTTGCGCCACCACTACGACGCTGCCCCAGAGGCAATTTCCCAATGCCGTTATCACGCGACCCTACGACGTAGTACCTCTCGTGCTCTATATCATCGCCGGCGCTTTCCTCTTTCCCTCTTTCCACCGCCGCGAACCCAGCCTGTTTTCCCACGCCCTCATCATCAGTACCATCCCCCAAATCGTCACCCAACTCCACATGGCCTTTGGTTCCTCGGCCCTCTTCGACAACCACTTCAATATCGCCCACTTTCTCAAAATTATCGCCTACCTAGTACCGCTGGCCGGACTGCTGCTGGATTATATCCGCACCTACCAGGAAGAAGAATCGCTGGTGGAAGAACTGAGAGCCGCTCGCGACCAGGCCCAGGCCGCCAATCGCGCCAAAAGCGACTTCTTGGCCACCATGAGCCACGAGATCCGCACCCCGATGAACGGCGTTTTGGGCATGACGCAACTGCTGCTGGGCACCAAACTAACCAACGATCAGCGCAACTACGCCGATACCATCTACTCTTCCGGCGACAATCTGCTGGGCATTATCAACGACATCCTCGACTTTTCCAAAATCGAAGCCGGTCGGCTCGACATTGAGTCCATCCCTTTCGATCTGTAAGTAGCCATTGCCGAAGTTGGCGACTTAGTGGCCGGCAAGGCAGAGGGCAAAGCCCTGGAATTATTGGTGCATTACCCACCCCAGGCGCCTCGCTATCTCAGAGGTGATCCCGGACGCATCCGCCAGATCCTCCTCAACCTGTTGGGCAACGCCATCAAATTTACCGAGCGCGGCCACGTGCTCGTCGAGGTCAGATACACTGGCGCAAAGCGCCACCGAGGTCCACCTAAAAATCTCGTTACAGGACACCGGCATCGGCATCGACAAGGAAGAGCAGTCGCATTTATTCCAACCCTTCACCCAGGCCGATGCGTCGACGACGCGAAAGTTCGGCGGCACCGGCCTGGGACTGGCCATCAGCAAACAATTGGTTGAACTCATGGGCGGGGAGATCGGCGTCGAAAGCCGACCGGCGACGGGGTCGACGTTTTGGTTCACCTTGCGATTGCCGTTGGAAAAAGAAGTGATTGCCAAACCCCCATCCAAAGTAGATTTGAGCGCAGCGCGGGTGCTGGTAGTAGACGACAACGAAATCAACCGCCTCATTCTCAAAGAACAATTGGCCTCCTGGAACATGCGCACCTCACTGGCGTGGCGCCCACGGGTGAACAAGCCCTGCAATTAATGCGCGCCGCCGTCGCCGCCGGCGACCCGTACCACATCGCCATTCTCGATTTCCAAATGCCCAAAATGGACGGCGAGATCTTGGGCCGCGCCATCGTGGAGGCAGCGGACCTGCGTTCTACTTCCCTGGTGATGATGAGTTCGGTAGCACACCAGGAACATCGCCAACGCTTTATAGAGACCGGGTTTTCCTCTTACCTAGTCAAGCCGGTGCGCCCCAGCACCCTCATGGACGTATTGGCCACGGTTTGGGGCGAGCATCTCAACAGCGCAAAAACTGAGGATGCAACAACAAGCCAGCCGGCCAAAAATGACCGCCCGGCGCATTCCTCCGCGCCCCCAGATAACCTAGTCACCGGTCGCATATTGGTTGCGGAGGACAATATAGTCAATCAGCGGGTGGCCGTGCGCATGCTAGAAAACATGGATCAGCGCGTAGACGTAGCCGCCAATGGTCGCGAGGCAATAACAATGCAGACGCAATTTGCCTACGATCTCATCTTTATGGATTGCCAGATGCCCGAAATTGACGGCTACGAAGCACCCAGGCGATACGCCAACAGGAAAGTCAAAACGGCCACCACGTACCCATTGTAGCAATGACGGCCCACGCTATGGAAGGCGACCGCGAACGCTGTTTGGCGGCCGGCATGGACGAGTACATCAGCAAGCCGGTAAAACAGACGGACCTGGGCGCCGTTTTAAACAAATTTTTCGATCAGTGAATATCCCGCCTGTTAAAAAATGCAACACTCTTGCCTAAAAAGGCTGTAGCACTGCGCGCCACTGTCCACTGTATTGTAATTAAAGAGATGGAGCGCTTTAAGGATGTCACCAGCGTCTTTACCTTTACCGACGTTGCCATTGGCTGGCGCTGGGTTTTGTGCTGTCGATGGTGATCGCCTGGGTGTATCGCGCCACCCACCAGGGCACATCGTACGCCCAGTCTTTTGCGCAGACTCTGGTGATTATGGGCATGGTTACCTTGCTGATCATGCTGATCATTGGCTCTAATATCGCGCACGCCTTTTCGCTGATTGGCGCGCTTTCGGTGATCCGCTTTCGCAACGCGGTCAAGGAAACGCGGGACGTGGGGTTTATGTTTCTGGCGGTGGCCGTGGGCATGGCCTGCGGCACCCGCTTTTACATGCTGGCGACCTTTGCCACGGCGGTGTTTGTGGTGGTGCTGGGCCTCATGCACCACCTGGACGTGTTTAACAAGCGCGTCACCGAGCGCATTTTGCGGGTGCGCTTGCCTTTGGGCCAGGACTACGAAGAGACGCTGGAGCCGGTTTTTGCGGAACATTTGACGGAGAGCCGGATGGTGGCGATGGAGACGGTGGCCGGCGGCACGCTGCAAGAACTGGTTTATCTGGTCATGCTCAAGCCAGATAGGCCGCCCAACGCTTTTTTGGACGCGTTGCGCGGCGCGGCCAACAACAATAAGGTGGCGCTGGTGATGGGGCAGCAGGAGGTTGATCTTTAAGGCATAAGCGGCCGGTTATTTTGCCACTGCCGATTCAATGCCCAGTAGTTCTATTTCAAAAATCAGCACGGCGCAACCGGGGATGGAGAGTTTTTTGCCCTTTCTGCCGTAGCCCAAATGCGGCGGGATCACCAGTTTGGCTTTGCCGTTTCCCTTCATCATTTGCAGCCCTTCAACCCAGCCGGGGATCGCCTTTTTCAGCGATACTTTGCGTGGGCTGCGGTAGGGTGCCGTGTAGTCAAATTCCTTGCCGTCGACGAGTGTGCCCGAGTAGCGCACGGCGACGACGTCGGTGGGTCCGGGCGACGGGCCGACCCCTGCTCGCAGTTCCTTGTAGATCAGCCCGGACTCGGTGCGTATGGCGCCTTCTTCGGCGGCGGCTTTTTCTAGAAAGGAGGTGTCGACCTGGTCGGCGCAAGGGTCGCCGCAGCCGATGAACAAAAGGGTGAGCAGTAGGAGAAACGGTGCGAGCGAGCCGGGCATAGAGCGTGCTCCTGCAAAAAGGCGAGAATATTGTACTGGACTTGGTCAAGAATATAATTCGCGGGGTCGGCCGAACCAAACTTTGCAATTGTTGACGTCGTCAAACTGAAATCGTACGTTGATCAGTAAGGCCGATCGAGGAGGTTGGTCGCCCGAGTTTTATTGCAGAAATAGTGCACCACACCCCGTGGACACTCGTATGGATTCTCTGTTCCGCCTTTCCGGCCCGTCGCCGGCCGATCTCGATTCTTTTCACAACGATGGTTATATCGTTTATACCGGTATCTTTGTTGACGAAGCTAGGGAAAAATTGATCGACGAGATAGTCCAGGACGCATCCGTGCGCCAGTATATTGATGCGTTGGACGATTTGCCGCCCGAACCAAAGCCGTACTTCGTGAGGCCCTGGAATGAGCGCGGCCCCTATAGCGACCGGCTTATCGACGACCCCTTTATTGCGTCTTTGCTGCGGGTGACCATCGGTGGCGATTACCACTTTTGCCATTCGGCGCTCAATATTGCGCCCCGGGGCGTGGGCGAGATTCCGTATCACCAGGACCATCACCACTGGAAACACCACCACCGAGTTAATATCGCCGAGCGCGACAAATATTACATTCAGGCGCTCTACTACCCCCTGGGGTTTGGGTTGGGGGACCGCAATCTCAAGGTTATTCCCGGCAGCCATCTGGTGGCGCCGACGGAGGAGGTTACGACCGAACGAATGCTGGCGGGGGAATTCGACGCCGAGGCCGGGCGCAAACTCGAAGAGAAACGTTTGGCGCTGCTGCCCGGCAGCATGGTGTACATCAACGCCCGCATTTTTCACGGGGTCGAGGCCAAACCCGTGGATTCGCCGGCGCCCTATCGCATTTTTCACATCGACATTTTTAAGGAGGCCGGGCCGCCACACCTCTTTACTCAGGAGATTCCGGCCGAGTGGATGGAGCGGGCCGGGCCGGAGCGCAAGAAGCTGTTTATGCGCCAGGGGTATGTGGAAGGTTGCTGGGACTAATCTCCGGGCCGCTCTTTAGCGGTTTTTATTTGCCGTTGATGCTGATCTTATGGCTGATTATAGGCCGGGGCATCAGTTTGGAATTGCGCAAAATTTAATTGCCAACGACCGCGAAATTTACAAACAATCTCATTGAGCTTTGCCGCGGAAAACGGCGGATTTGCGAGAGGAGCATATGGTTGTGGATCGACATACCGTGTGTTACGAGGTAATCAATTGGCGAGACGATGAGGTGATAGACCGCCATTGGGAGATTGAGGTGGATGCGACGTCTGAGGAACTGGCGGAGTTTGCCGATGCGGGTTATCTGGTGCGGGAGGGACTTTTTGCGGGCGAGGCGCTGGAGCGGTTGCGGGACGCCCTGGATCAACTGGAGGCGCGCGAATGGGAGCCCTACCAGGCCACTGCTGCCGGGGGCAAGCGCGCCTGGGGTCGGATTCCGCGGCATTTGATGGACAAAGACCCGGTGTTTTTAGCGTTGTTAAAATTTCAACCGGTGCTGTCTATTGCGCGGGTGATGATGGGGCCGCTGGTGCGCTTGCGGGGGCTGAGCGCGCGCATCAGTTACCCGGGCGGCACGCCGCACGAGGTGCCCTGGCACCAGCATCTGCGGGTAATATCGCAGCCGTTGCCGCCCTGGTTTTCGCGGCCGCACTGCATTGACGCGCTGATTTACCTGGACGATCTGGACCGGGAAACGGGCCCGGTATGCGTGGTACCCCACTCGCACAATTGGCTCGACAAAGAGCCGCCGTCCGGGTCGTATGAGCCGGTGGACGGGCAGGTGGAGTTGCGGGTGCGGGCCGGGGGCGCGGTGATGATCCACGGCAATTTGTGGCACCGGACCTTGCCGACGCTGGGTAAAAAGCGGCGGATGTTGATTTTGAGCTACACCCCCACCTGGATGCGCAAATCGCCGCACGGGCCGCCGCAGCCGGAAGACGGTTTGACCAAGCAGGTATTGGAAGAGGCGGATGCGGAGACGCGAATTTTGCTGGGCCGCGGCGGTTATTCGTAGCGTTAAGTTATAAACCCAGTAAGATGCCTTTGATGTACCCCAGGGTAAAGGCCAGGTCGCGATCGACGCCGTCGAGCTGTTCCGAGCCGACGCATTCGACGTAGAGCGGGCCTGTGAAGCCGCCGCCGACTAGGCCCGACAGCACCCGCTGAAAGTCCACCTCGCCGTCGCCGGCGGTGGCCATCACGGTGGGGTTGTTGTCGGCGTCGAGGACGCAATCTTTTATGATGGCGGTTGAGGTGTACTGGGCGATTTCGTCGACTTCGGACTCGGGGCGCACTTCGCCGCGGGTATAGTGGACGATATTGCCCGGGTCGTAACTGACGGCAAAGGCCGGGCGGTCGACTTGTTTGTAGAGGTCGATTAGTTCGCGCGCCGTCAGGCTGATGCCGCCGTGCGGTTTGAGCGATATGCCAATGCCCAGGGTCTGGGCGTGGTCGGCGGCGCGGCGCATGACCTCGGGGTAGATGGCGTAATACTCTTCTCTTCCGGTGCCCAATTCCAAAATCCACTGCGAGCCCAAGGCGGCGGCGTTGTCGAGCAGGCGTTTGTAGGCGTCGGCGGCGCCGTCGGTGCCCTGGTCGAGCTGGGTGCGGCCCAATAGCATGGAAGGAGTGACGCCGGCGTCGGCGGTTGCTTTTTTGGCGGTGGCGATTTGGTCGGGCGTGCTTTCGTGGTCGACGGGCATGGCCTGGTTGTGGGCGAACACGGCTATGTCTGTGTAGCCGGCTCGGGCGATTCTCTCGCAGGCTTTTGCGAATGACAGGGTGTTGTAGGGGCGGGTTGTGCTGCCGATAGTTAATTCCATTTGTTGTTCCTTATTTCAAATTGGGTGTGAATATACAATAGGTCTCTATGACAATATAGTGGCCACTTTTAAAGCGGCGATTCGGCCGAATTCCCTCAGGGAGGGA
>CAXGRO010000023.1:0-20071 GCA_964012055.1 uncultured bacterium | reverse complement strand
CCGGTACCGCTCTCGCCGCGGATCAACACCGACGCCCGGCTGGGCGCCGCCCGCGCCACCACGTTGAGCGCCTCCTCCATGGCCGGGTCGACCGAGATGATGCCTTCAAAGCGGGCGCCCTCTTTCAACTGCGCCTTGAGCATGCGGTTTTCCGAAACCAGGTGGTGCCGCTCTAGCGCCCGCCCCACCACGGCGTCGAGGTCGTCGAGGTCGATGGGCTTTTCGAGGTAGTGGCAGGCCCCGCCCTGAATGGCCTCCACCGCCCCGTCAACACTGCCGTAGGCCGTGATGATCACCACCTCCACTTCCGGGTTGAGCTGACGCGCCGCCTGCAAGACCTCCATGCCGTCCATGTCGGGCATGCGCAAATCCGTCAAAATTAAATCCACCAGATTCTGCTGCAGCACGTCGAGCCCACTGCGGCCGTTGTCGGCACGCAGCACCGCGTAGCCCTGCTTGTGCAAATGGCCGGCCAGCGCCTCGCGCTGCGCCGCCTCGTCGTCTATGACCAGTATGGTTTCTTCTGCCATATCATCCCCGGCGCGGCAAGAAAAGAGTAAAGACCGTGCCCGCACCTTCTTCGCTCTCTACGTCGATGCGGCCCCCGTGTTCCGAAACTATGCGATGCACCAGGCTCAACCCCAGCCCCGTGCCCTCGGCCTTGGTGGTAAAATAGAGGTCAAAAATGCGCTCGCGCTGCGCCGCCGGAATGCCGGCGCCGGTGTCCTGCACGGCGATTTCCACCCCACCGTCTTCCAGAACCCGGGCGCTGAGGCGAATTTCGCCGCGCTCCGTCGCCTCTACGGCGTTGCTCAGCAAATTCAACAAGACCTGCTCCAATTGTTCAGCGTCGGCTTCCACCCGGCCGACGCCGGCAAAGTCGCCCGCCACCGCCAGCCCTTTAGCGGCGGCGCGGGAATTAATCACCCGCAGGGCGCGCTGCAACAGCGCCTCCAGATCGACGTCGCCCATCTGCAACTGCGGCGGCCGCGCCAAACTGAGGAATTGCTTGACGATGCGGTTGACCCGCTCCACCTCGTCGCGCACCACGCCGATGAGCTGGGCGTATTCCTCGCGCTCCTCCCGCGGCTCAAATTCGCGCGCCAGGCGCTGCACGATCACGTTGACGGCGTTGAGCGGGTTGCGCACCTCGTGCGCCACCCCCGAGGCCAGCGCCCCCATGGAGGCCAGCCGGTCGCGGCGGCGCAAATTGGCCTCCATGGCCACCTTCTCGCTCAAGTCCTGAATTACCGCCACCACCGTTTCCACCTCGCCCTGGTTGTTGCGCACCAGCGAGGTCGACACCGCCAGCGTCAAGGCACTGCCCTGCGCCGGGCGGTAAATACACGTCTCCCCCAACACCTCCCATTCCTTCCCCACCGCCTGCGCCAGAGGCACCAGGTCGTCTTCCAACACCTCGACGTAAGAGCGCCCCAAGGCCGCCGCCGCCGCCACTCCAAAAAGGCGCTCGGCCGTTTGGTTAAACACTTCTATGCCCCCCTGCGGGTCGGTGGCTATCACCGCGTCGGCCATCTGGCCCAAAATGCGGCTGCTATAGGTCTGCACCCGCCCGTAGGCCTCGTCCAGCAGCGCGTAGTTTTGCCGGATGGTTACCACCCCAGCCCCCACCGCCCCCAGCACCACTAACAAACCGACCAATAGCACCAGCTGCAATTTGTCGCGCGCCTCCTGGCGTTGAATATCGTCTAACGCCAGGCCAATGCGCAACAGGCCGATGGTTTCCCCCTCCACCACAAACGCCAGGGCGGTCTCTAATATCTCCTCACCCTCAAACCGCGTCAGGCGCGAAACCGCCGCCTGCCCCGCCAGCGCCTCCTCCAAAAAAGCATCCCCCTGCAAACGGCCGATTTCGGCCACCCCCAGCGACGCCGACAACAGGCCCAGGGTATCCTGCAAAACCATGTAGACCACCCCGGGATTCTCGCCAATTTCCTGAATCAAACGCCCCGTGCCCGAAGTGCGGCGCAGCGCCAGCATGCGCTCAGACTCGGCCTGCACCACCACGGCGCCACCGGCCGGCCGCGCCACCGCCGCCGCAACCGCGTCGTTTAAGCCAAAGAAAAACTGCTCCCCCTCTTCGCCCCGGTACAGCGGCGCCAATTCCTCGCGCCAGATCTCCAGCTCAAATTCGCCCACCTCCTGCAAGCGGCTACTACCGAGCAACCGCCCATATTCGTCCACCACGTCGGCGGCAAAAAGCGCATTGTCTGCCGCAACGCGCTGCAACAGTGTATCGCTCACCCCCCGGCGCCCTTCCAAATCGCGCAGCAAGCGCGCGTTGTCCAGCAAGCGCTCCACCACCAAAGCCAGCGCCTCTTCGTCGGCCCGCAGCGCATTTTCGCCGGCCCGCGCCACCGCCTCTACCTGCGACACGGCCCCCGCCTCCATAATCTTGAGCATGAGGCGGCGCGAATCGCGCAACTCGTACCAGGCAAAAACGCCCAACACCAGCGCCAACACGCCGGCCAGGGCGGCCAAATACCCCGGGCGCCAGGTGGCCAGTTGCGGCGCGCGCCGCTTGCTATTTTTCTTACCGCTCGCATTCATCACCACCTAATATAATGCCGCCGCACTCAGAAACCGATTTGCACCCCGGTGGAAAACATCTGGCCGGCCGCGTCGTAGTAGGGGTCGTTGGATTGGGTGTTGCGGTACAACCACTCGGACTCAACGTCCACCTCGCGCGCCCACCCCCCTTCCATATAAAACGTCTTGACCAGCCCCAGCGAGGCGCTGCGACGCGTGTCTTGTCGCTCCACATCGGCACCGATAAAATTGCCCTCCAAGTCCAGCGCCGGCCGGCCGCCGTAGCGCCGCCGGGCCCAACTGCCACCCACTTCCACTTCGGCGTTGAGCGGCGCCAAGTATTTGAGCACCGCCTGCACTTCGTCGCTCTGGTAGCTGTAGCGATCGTCAAAGAGTTCGTCGTCGGCGTCGTAGAAGGCCTCCTCCACCGGCCGGCTCTCGCCGCTTATGTTGCGGCGCATCGTGTAGGAAGCGCGCAAACCGGCCACGTCCGCCAAAGACTGGGCCGCTTTGAGCTTTACCACCCACTGCAGCACCGCGCCCTGGCGGCCGCTTTCGAAAAATTCATCCGTTTGGCGCTCGCGCAAATAAGACTTCAACCCTAGTTCGGTGCGCATCTGCAAGGTAGTGCGGCGCGGCAAAAAAGCGCTCACCTGGGCAAAGCCCACCTGCTCGACAAAGCTAAAGTCGCGCGCGTGGGTGTACTCCTGGTAGCGTAGCGTGTAGCCAGCGCGCGTCATAAGCGTCGGCCGCAGGTAGCGCTTTAGGTTGACAAAGGCCTGAGCCTGGACAAAATCACGGTAATCGTAAAGAGAGCGATCCAGGCGCACGGCTATTTCGGACCCGGCGTACAAAACGCCGTTGTCCTCGCCCGTTTTTAAATAGCTCAACCCGACACGGTGGGTGTGGCTGAACAGATCGACAAATTCGTTAAAGACGTTGGCGTTGCCGCTGTAGTAGAGGTTGACATCGTCGCGCGCCACGTAGTCGAAATCGAGGTAAAACTGGTTGACCCAATCGGACTGACGCTCGGAGGTTTGGAATAAATTGTCGGTGTAACTGGAGAAAAAGTTGAGCCGCGGCACAATTTGGCCGCCGGCCGGGGTAGCTGTCCAGATGGCGGCGAGTGCAAGCAAGCATATTGTTTTTTGCCTTATGTTGTGCGCGTTTTTTTTTGCGCCTTGTGTCAGCAGCGGCAAGATCCCCATTACATCCATCCCTTAATAGAGCAGGTCTTAATATATATACTGAGACAGGGCCGGCTGCGGCCGGCCCCATCGCGATTCAAGGAGATACAAGCGGAGCTTACTCGGCTCCTGCGCCGGCCTCTAAGGCTTCGGCCGGCGGCGCGAAGCGGCCGCCGTTGCCGCCAAAACCGCGGTGGCCCCGGCCCTTGCGGCCGTGTTTGCCTTTGGGTTTCTCGAGGCCGTTTTCCTCGGCGAATTGTTGCACGGTGGTGCGGATCTCTTCGCGGCTGGCGCCCGATTCCTTCAACTCAGTTACCGTCGCTTTCAACTCGGCACGCAGGGCGGCCTGTTGGGCGCGATCAGCCAGGCGGGTCTGCTGGTCTTCGCTCAACTCGACGCCGTTGTCGGCGTGGAACTGGGTGACGGCGGCGACAATTTCGTCGGGCGTGGCGCCGGCTTCGCGCAGGCCGGATAGGGTTTCTTTGAGTTCGGAGCGCTGGTCGCTGGTGAGCAGGCCGTTGTCAGCGCGGAACGCGTCGATGGCGGCGTGGATCTCTTCGCGACTGGCGCCCGATTCCTTCAACTCGCTCACCGTCGCCTTCAATTCGGTCTTCTGCTCTTCGGTGAGGCCAGCGCCCAGGCCGCCACCGCCGCGGTGGCCAAAGCGGCCGCGACGATGGCGCCGCACCTTACCGCCTTCCAAACCGTCGCCGTCCTCGTCGACAATCACGTCTTCGGCTGGGGCCGAACCTTCCTGGGCCCGGCTGTCGGTCCACAGGCCGCCGCCCATGAGCAGTGCAAGTGCGAAAATAGTTAAGCGTTTCATAATGTGCTCCTTTCGTTGATAACTGCGAGTTTTGTTGCGTCGACTCTTTCGACCACCCCAGTTATCGCAAAAGGCGTGCCACAATTGAAAACCGACAGCTCTCAGAAGAGGCAAATAACTGTATATAAAAGATTTAAATAATAAAAAGGAGATGAAAATAAAAACATCTCCCCAAATACTCAATTCGACCATTTAGTCGGCCAATTGAGCCCTCAAATAAATATATTCTATTGCCGCACAACCGTTTAATTACATTCGACCAAATTGTCGAACCCAGACGGATCCGTCGGCCGGGTCGACTCTATTCGTCGGACCCGTCGGTTGCGTCCCCCTATTCGGCCGCCCGCTCCACCAGGTGTTCAAAAAGCCGCTGCCACACCGTGCACGGCAGATGCTCGGGATGGAATTGTACCCCCATGAGACGCCCATCTCCACTTTCCACCGCCTCCACTAGATCGTCGTCGCTGCGGCCGCTCACCTGGAGCCCGGCGCCAATCTCCTGCACCGCCTGGATGTGAAAACTGTTGGCCCGGTGCCGCGCCGCGCCGCCA
Organism: uncultured bacterium; assembly: GCA_964012055.1. GTDB lineage: Bacteria > Latescibacterota > UBA2968 > UBA8231 > UBA8231 > CAXGRO01. The sequence goes on along the minus strand of CAXGRO010000023.1, from coordinate 14,960 downwards.
ATCAGCGTCGCCAAATGACTGCCGGGAATTACATCCACATCGTGGTCGACGGGCCGGCCGCCGTTGCGCCCCGGCGAATGCGGCCCCACGCCGCGCGCCGCCTGCACATCGCCGTAAATGGTCCCGCCCAAACGCGCATTGATAAACTGCATGCCATAGCAAATGCCCAGTACCGGCCGCCCCCGCTGCTGCGCGGCGCTAAACGCCCACTCGTCGGCTTGCGCCCGACGCGCCTCCACCGGCGGCAGATCGGCGGGCAGGGTATCCACCAGACCTTCGACGATGCCGGGGCCGCCGGTGATGAGCAAGCCGTCCAAACAATCCAACACCGGCTGCAACGCTTTGCGCCCCGTGGTCATGGGCACAATCAGCGGCGCGCCCCCGGCCTTTTCAACGGCGTCGAGGTATTCGCACCCCAGCACCTGGGTTATCTCCCCGCCGTCCTGGCGCCGCAGGCCGCCGGTGATGCCAATGCGCGGCCGGCTCACACTTCCGCCCGGCGCCGCGCAAAGAAGACCTGTTCTTCCAACACCATCATGGCAAAAAAGCTGGCCACTTCCCGGCGCTTGGGATCGGCCTTGGCCACAACACCGCGCAAAAAATTCCAGGTGCGGTCGTCTTTGGGGCCCAGGGTCCGCATTTGCGCGTTAAAGACGTCAAGCTTTTCCTGGTCTTGGGGCATCCGGTCGCCCAGCCAGACAACCACCGCCTCGTCCGTGTCCTGCTCTTTTAAAGCCGCGGCAAACTCCTCTGCGGTCAAATCGAGAAATTCCAGCAGTCTGCGATCAATGCCCGAATCTTCGCCGTACCAGTACAGCCCCAGAGTGTCGCCGTTGACCGCCCGCGCCTTATCGATCAAACGCCCTAAACTGCTCATCCCCCCCACGCTGTCATCGTAGGGGCTGCGCGGCGCGTGGCGCGTCAGATCCACCAGGCCAAAACTCCGCTCGTCGTCGTAGTCGATCAAATCGAAGAATGTGTTGATGTCGGCGCGCTCCGGACAGATCTCGGCGCGCCGCCCCTCAAAGCGCTGGCGCGCCGCGCCGTGGCGCCCAAAGTTGGTGCGCACCGAGTTAAACGCCAGAATCTCCGCCGCCGTGCGCGGCGTGCGCCCGGCGAGCCAATCGGCCAGGTCGGCGTCGCTGACGTTCCAATAGGCCGCTTCCATAAACTCGTCGGCGCCAAAGCCGTAAAATACCATAATGCTCTGGTCCAACCCCGAATCGTCGCCGTACTTGTACTCGCCCAATTTGCCAATTTTAGCCGCCCGCGCCTTATCGGCCATGCGCGCCACCGCCACGGTGTGGGCGACGCCGCGGTCGTAGGGGCTGCGCGGCGGCCGTCGGGTCAAATCGACGTCGCGGAACAACCCCCAATCGTCCAGTTCTATGGAGGCCAACACCGTGGTGATGTCGGTGCGGCCGGGGGCGTACTTTTCCAGGCGCTCTTTGAGCAAGACGCGGTGGCGCTCGTCGTGGGGCTCGCGCTCCAGTTGATCTTTGTTAAACGCGGCGATCTCCGCCTCGCTCTTCTGCGCCCGCTCCAGCACCAACTCGCCCAGCGCCGCGTCGTCCAACTCGCCGGCCGCGTCGGCAAACTCGTCGGCGCCCATATTGATAAATTCCAACAATTGGCGATCCAAACCCGAATTGTCGCCGTAGGTGTACTCGCCCTGCAGTTCGGCGTTGTAACCGCGCGCTTTATCGGCCATGCGCCCCATGGCAACAATGCCGGCCATATTCGCATTGGAAGGGCGGCGCGGAGGTTGTTTGGTGAGGTCCATCGCTGCAACTCCTTTCTACTAGTTGAATTATAGTATATTGCCCGATAACCTAATCTTCCCCCCTCCTCCACACAAGATTTGACGCCGCCACAAGCAACCTCTATTTTGACACCCCCATGAACTTGCCCGCCCCCTCGCCACCCCCACAATTGCGGCCGCCATGCCCGAACTGCCCGAAGTAGAAACCGTGCGCCATGCCATGCAACACCACCTGGTCGGCAACCAAATTAGCGCCGTGCGCACCAGCGCCAAACGCCTGCGCGAGCCCCTGCCCCGCCGGCGCCTGCAGGCCCTCAAAGGCGACCGCTTTACCGCCGCCCGCCGCCGCGCCAAATACCTGCTCCTCGAACTCGCTTCGCAACAAACACTGCTCGTCCACCTGGGGATGAGCGGCAACCTGCTGCTGCGCCCGGGGGGTGAAAAACACGACCACGTAATTTTTGACCTGGCGGACGGCTCTTCGCTGGTCTTCTCCGACCCGCGCCGCTTTGGCCTGGTGCTGGTGCTCACCGCGGCGGAGTTGGAAACTTGTCCCTACCTTACTCGCCTGGGCGTGGAACCGCTGAGCACTGATTTTGATACCGACTACCTGCGCGCCTGCTGCGCCAAAAGCACCCGCCCCATCAAAAACCTCATCATGGACGGCAACCTAGTGGTGGGCGTGGGCAATATCTACGCCAGCGAAGCGCTCTTCAAAGCCGGCATTCGCCCCACCGCGCCGGCCGGCAAAATTGGCCGCGTCCGGCTTGCGCGCTTGGTCAACGCCATACAACAGATTCTGCGCCAGGCCATTCGCCAGGGCGGCACCACCATTAGCGATTACCGCGGCTCGGGCAGCGGCGGCCGTTTCCAACAGCGCCTGTCGGTCTACGGCCGCGCCGGCGAGCCGTGCGCATCCTGCCAGCGTCCACTGCAAAGCCTGACGATGGCGGGCCGCAACACCTTTTTCTGCGCCGCGTGCCAAAAATAAAACCGCCGGGCCACAGCTGCGGCCCGGCGGTTTTGCAAAATGATTTAGCGCCTTATTATTTTTTCTTGCCGTTGACCTCGGGCGCCGTGGTGGTGAGCACCTCGTCTATGAGACCGTAGTCCCTGGCCTCTTCGGCCGACATGAAGTAGTCGCGGTCGGTGTCTTCGGCAAGCTTTTCCACGTCCTGGCCGGTGTGGTGGGCCAAAATGCGGTTGATCTCTTCGCGCGCCCGCACGATTTCTTTGGCGCGGATGTCGAGGTCGGTGGAAGGCGCTACAATAGTGCCCATAATCAGCGGCTGGTGGATCATAATGCGCGCGTGCGGCCAGGCAAAACGCCGACCCGCCGAGCCGCAGGCCAGCAGCACCGCCCCCATGCTGGCGGCCATGCCCATGCACACGGTGGAGACCGGCGCCTCAATGGCCTGGATGGCGTCGTAGATGGCCAACCCCTCGTGAATGTGCCCGCCGGGGCTGTTGATATAGATGATGATCTCTTCTTTGGAATCTTCGACGTCCAGCGACAGCAAGCGGGTGACAATGGCCTTGGCCGATTCTTCGTTGACATCGCTCCACAGAAAAATTTTGCGCGCCTTAAAGAGGTTTTGTTCCAGGTTTTTATCCTGGAGATTTTTTAATATATCGGTTTCCTGCTCTGCCATTTTTTAATCTCCTGAAACACTATATGCCCAACACACGCGACCGAATTGAGAATATAGGCGACGGCCCAAACCGCGTCAATCCAGGCACCCCTCTGTGGTTAGGCCTGTTGGCACTCTACTGCCTGGCCAAATTGTGGTTTGTTGCCGGGGTGGACCTGGGCAAGGACGAGGCAGCCTACTGGTATTGGGGCCAGCACCTGGACGCCTCCTACGCCCTGCTGCCCTTTGCCGCGCTCAAACTGGCGCACTCCTTCCACCCCGGCCACGAGTGGGTCTTGCGGTTGGTGTGGATTGGCAGCGGCGTCTTCTCCGTCGTCCTGCTACACCGCCTCTGCCGCCTCTACCGGCTCGATGCATCTGCCACTGCGTGGGCCTGCACCGCGTTTGCCGCATCGCACTGGATTTGGCACAACACTTCCTACTTGCACCCGGACGCCTTTTTAGTGTGTTGTTGGCTACTAACCCTGGTCTGGGCACGCCAGGCGATGGACGCTGAGACGCCTGCTTCCTTTATAAAGGTGGGTATAGCCGCCGGACTGACCTGCTTGTGCAAATACTCCGCCGCCTTTCTGGTCTTAGGTCTTTTTTTTTGGATCCTCATCACCCGCTCCGGCCGCACCCGCTGGTCTGCCCTAGCGTATGCCCTGGTCCCCTGCCTGCTGGTGGCGGCGCCGTTGATATACGCCCAGTTCAGCACGGCTTTTTATTTGCCTACCACCTTGAGTTCCTTGTCCCGCATTGTCGAGGAGCAGCCGCTGCCCATGCGCCTGCTCCTCTTCCTACTCAACCCGCTCCTCTTCGTTTCCCCTCTCTTGCTCTGGCTCGTCTACCGCGCCGGGGTTGAGGCGGGCTTCAATCTGCGCCGGCGCACGACGGCCGATCAACTGCTGGCACTTCTTCCCGCCCTCTGCTTGATTTTGGGTTTTGCGTTCTTTGCCCTCTCACGCGGCCAGATCAAAGGCAATTGGATTTTGCCGGCCTTTTTAGGCTTGTGGCCTCTTGCTTTTAGCCGCCCCTGCTTGCCAGAGCGGGCGCGGGGCTTTCTGATCTTATTACTGATCACCACCCTGCTCTACACCTTACCCATCGCCGTTGCGCTCAAATACCCCGGTCTGGCTGCACAACTCAGCAGCGGACGGCTCGACGCCACCTACTCCGCGCTAGTAGCCCAGCCCGACCGGCAACGCGAGCAATCTTTTTCTTGGATGGAGCGCCTGTGTGAGTATAGTGGTTGGGGAAGGTGGGCAACTCAGGTGGACGCCTCGCTGGTGCAAAACGGATTTTCCCATGCCGTCCCCCTGCTCAGTGCGCAATACAATATTTCCTTTGCCCTGGCCTATTATGGAGATCCGCAGCGACGCTATTTTACTGTGGACGACCCGCGCTTCCGCGATCTAACTGATTTTAAGCACCTGGCTGGACCGGCTTACCCAAAGGATGTGTTGTACGCCGGTCGCAGTGGCAGTGCAGTGCCTCCTTCCCTGCAGTTGCTTTATCCGAGCAGCCAACTCTTGGCCGTTCTGCCACGGGAGGATAAGGGATGCCCACCTGTGAATTATCAGATTTTTCTATTGCGGCAATGAGTTATTATCAATTTGGTATGTGGTGCAAAGTGCTCCAGCAGGTTGTCCGTTTGACAATTAACGGCCAAAAATCTCTACATCTCTTTGCGACACATTTAGTTGAAGATGGAGCAGAGTTGCGGTATATTGGGAACTCTCAGGGAATACCAATTCACTCAACTGGAAAGGGTTAACTGCATTCAGAGTTCAACTGAATTGGCGTTACTGGATTATGTACTTCCGACGTACGTCGTATAATATCCCTGAGAGTGGGTACTTCCGACGTACGTCGGAAGTACAGTAGATATCTGAAAAAGGAAAATATAAAACAAAGCGCCAGCGATAAATCTCCAGAATATAGGAGATATACCACTGGAATGACTTCGGAGATAGCAATGAAAGAAGATGATCCGACGTACGCGCTTGGACGGTCCAACGAAGAGCATAAACGCCTCACTGAGCAGGCCTCCTTATTTCGTCCTATAGACAGAAAGCCTTTTTCGCGAGGCCGGTATAAACCAGGGAATGAGAGTTCTGGACGTCGGCAGCGGTGCTGGGGATGTGGCCTTCCTCATCGCCGAGTTTATCGGTCCGGAAGGCGAGGTCGTGGGTATCGACCTTGACGCTAATGCACTTGAATTGGCACGTGAACGAGCGAACCTGCTCGGGTCGTGATCGAGGATTGGCGACAGCATTATAACAAGGAAAGACCCCATAGTCGGCTGGGCTATCTCAGCCCAGAGGACTATATCAAACAGCAAAAAGTCTCACCCTAAGTGGGCCAAAATAGGCTATCCGGTCAGCGGCAAGATGGAAATAGATGTAGAAAGGTAAGACTCGCACTTGACGGATAGATTAAATACTGATCGTGAACTTACCCTCCGGTCGGTCCAGATGCATCGCCTAATCCATAAATCAGCCCCCTGGTTGCTGGTTGTCATCGGCCTAGGCATCTATGCCAACAGCCTTTCGAACCCCTTCGTATTCGACGACGAGTCGGCCATTGTCAAAAATACTGACATCCGTCAGATCACCCCTCTGTGACGCGATCCGCAGACCTCGGCGCGCCCCTCCCTCAACGGCCGGCCGCTCGTCAGGCTCTCCCTTGCACTCAACTACGCCGTACACGGCCTGGACGTACTCGGCTACCGCCTGGTCAACATCGCCATACACATCTGCAACGCCCTGATCCTCCTCGCCATCGTCCGCCGCAGTCTGCAAAACGAGATCCTATCGCCGCGCTGGCAGCGTTCGTCCCCCGCCATTGCCCTGGTAATCGCCCTGCTGTGGATGGTGCATCCCCTGCAAACCCAGTGCGTCAACTATATAACCCAGCGCAGTGAATCGCTGATGGCCCTATGCTACCTACTGAGCCTCTACTGCGCCATACGCGCGCTGCACGGCAACCACCGCGCCTGGTACGCGGCCACCGCACTCTTCTGCGCTCTAGGCATGGCCAGCAAAGAGGTCATGGTCACCGCACCCGTCATCGTATTGCTCTACGACCGCATCTTCCACGCCCCTTCCTTTGCAGACTTACTGCGCCGGCGCTGGGGATGGTACGCATCTTTGGCAGCGACGTGGTTTTTGCTCGCCGCGCTGATGCGGGGAAGCCCGCACGGGGACACTGTCGGCTTTGCGGGCCCCGTCAGCACATGGGACTATGCCCTAAACCAGTGCGCCGTCATCATCCACTATCTGCACTTGGTTTTGTGGCCACACCCGCTGGTGCTGGACTACGGTCGCGCACCTCAACTAACATTGGCGGAGGCCGTTCTCTACGCCGGCGCGCTCTTCATCCTACTGGCGACAACGGTGATAATACTTATCCGCCGGCCGGCTGCGGGATTTCTCGCCGCGTTTTTTTTCATCGCCCTGGCACCGACTTCGAGTTTTGTGCCCATAGTCAACGAAGTCGCCGCCGAGCGGCGCATGTATCTGCCTCTGGCCGGCGTAATAACGCTCGCCGTCGTCGGACTTTATTCGGCCCTTCAGCGCATTTGCCGCCCACATACTTCCCACCTGACCCCGCTCTTAGCCGTCGTCGCCGTCTCGGCGCTGGGATATGGCACTGTGCTGCGCAACCGCGACTACCAGGATGCCCTTTTCTATATGGCAGACAGTGGTAAACGCGCGGCCACAAAACCCGCGCGCCCACTTCAATCTCGGCTTCGCACTCCGGATGCAGGGACGCTACACCGAGGCTAAAGAATCCTACGAACAGGTGCTGCAAGCGGAGCCCCACTTCGCCCCAGGCCACTACAATCTCGGCCTCGTGCTCTATGCCCAGGGCCATTTTGACGAGGCGGTCGCTCACTACCGCAAAGCCCTCACTATCGATCCCACCCTTATCGCCCCTCTCAATGATCTCGGGGTCGCCCTCTATGCGCTGGGTCGAACAGAAGAGGCGATCCGCTGCTTCCAGCGCGCCGTCCAGCTAAAACCCGACTTTTCCGAGGCGCGCAACAATCTCGATGCGCTGCTTGGATTGCAGACGGAGCAAGAAGCAGGCGAACAGAGGCGCCGATTCATCCCCTATGAGTGTAGTCCGATTCTCCTAAAAAAAGTACATCCAGAATAGAGCGAATAACTGAAGGGAATGCCGGGTGGGCTAGATGTCGTCTTGAAATTCGCCACCGTAAAATCTGTCTCTGTAGGAAGTTTTGATGCAAGAAGAACCGCGCACCTGGGATCCTTCCGCGCTCTTGCTCATTGATGTTCAGCGCGATTTCTGGCCTGCCGACATGGGGAAATCCTTCCCCGATTTCCCCCCATAATTCTTCCCGGCTGTTATCGACTTGTCGAAATGAAGGCATTGAGGTGATCCATCTGCGCGATGCCCAGTACGTTGCCGCCCGAGAATACGGGTTTCACAACTGGCGGCTGGACGTAGCCAATTTCGACCGGGATCATGCGGCAGATTGCACACTGCGAATCGAATACTTAAAGTAAAGGATAAGGAATTCCAAACTCACCAAAGGAGGAATCGTGATCCGAATTGTCCCCATGTTATTCTTAGGCCTTATTGCCGGATTGAGTATCCATTTGATCGGCAGTCAGAAAGTCAGCGCCGGCGAAGCGCCGCAAGTGAAGTTAGCCAACCTCTTGCGGGCCGAACTTGAGGTCGCCGAGGGCGCGGAAGTAATAGTGAGTCTCGTGGAACTGCCGCCCCAGACCACGCTCCCCACACACTATCACCCCGGCGAGGAATTTGTCTATGTCTTAAGAGGGCGCGGTGACCGGTTTACTAAAAGGCAAACCGAATGTTCAGTTAAAACAGGGCGACATATTTAAAGTGCCCTTCAAACAGGTGCATACGGCTAAGACAGATGAGAAGGGCACAAAGCTGCTGGTATTTCGGGTACATAAAAAAGGAGAACCCGAGCGCGTACTAAGTGACTAAAGAGATACAAATATGATGCCCTTTGAACAAACCATAAACGAAATAGACGTCTACGGTTTTACCCTCATCCCCAACGTGCTGACGCCAGAGCAAATCGACGCCCTGAAAAACGCCCTGACCGAAAGCGCCGAGCGGGTGGGCGAACCCGGCTATGAGAACCGCGGCGGTACCTCCCTGCTCGTCCGCAACCTGCCCGCCCTCGACCCGGTTTTCTTTCAAATAATCGACCACCCCACCATTCTGCCCATCCTTGAGCACTTTCTAGAAAAAACGCTCATCCTCGGCAGCCTCAGCGCCCGCATCGTCAGGCCGGGCGACGGCCTGCAAAACTTCCACAGCGACATCCCAGGGCACATGCTCAACCCGCTATCGCCGGTGATGATGAACACCGTTTGGACACTGGTGGATTTTACCCCCCAAATAGGCGGCACCCACATCGTCCCCGGCTCGCACAAAAGCGGCCACGACGGACCGCCCGAGGGCTTTGAGGTGCAACACGTTTTTCAACCGACCTGCAAAGCGGGCAGCGTGCTGGTCTTCAACGGCCAGTGCTGGCACGCCGGCGGCGCCAACGACACAAACGACAACCGCTACGCCCTCTTCGCCCACTACCGCAAGTCCATGCTGATGTTTCAACTGGACCCACACGATGACTTTCCCCCGGCGTGGTTTGAACAACTCAATCCGCGCCAGCACGAGCTACTGCGCATGCAGCAAGGGCCGGGGGCCTCGCACGCGGCGGACTTTCATTTACAATAAGCGGCGAGTCAAAACAAATAAGCGACTAACGATATCCAAAACTAATTGCCCTATACGCTGTGGCGCTTTCGACATACATTATATAATTCCGTGAACTTCTCTAGATCCATAGACCCCCACCGCCCGCTCTACCACTTTTCGCCGCCGCTCGGCTGGTGGGGCGGCGGCCCAGACGGAGCCATATACCACGACGGGCAATACCATGTTTTTTTTCAGTACGACCCCTACATGGGCTCCACTTCGGGCAACGCCGCGTGGGGACACGCCGTCAGCCGCGACCTGGTGCACTGGGAAAACCGGCCCGTGGCCATCGGCCCCACGCCGTTTAGCGCCGCGCACTACCAGGCCTTTGCCCAATCCGACCTGGCAAAAAACATGGATCGCTCCCGCATTCCCCCTATCGTCTACGATCGCGAGGTGTGTTTTAGCGGCTCGACGGTAATTGACAACGGCGTCCCCACCCTCATCTACACCGGCATATTGCACGGCGTCCAGGACGTGCCCGTTGTGCTGGGTCGGTCACAGTGCATCGCCACCAGTGACGACGGCATGGTCACCTGGCGCAAACACCCGGCCAACCCGGTCATCCCCCACCCGCCAGAAGAATTGCTGGACCCCGCCGCCAGAAACCAACCGCTGGCCTGGACCGAGGGCGTGCTGCCGTCGCCGCGCCGCTGGCTGGACCAATCGGGGCAAGACCGGGCGCTCGACGGGCGCCGCCTGGACGCCGTTGAAGACGACGGCACCCGAGGGCAAATAACCGCCTGGCACGACCCCCACGTGTGGCGCGACACCAACGCCTGGTACATGGCGCTGGGGTGCGGTTTTTTGGGCGTCGGCGGCGCCCTCCTGCTCTACCGCTCGCCCGACCTGCTCAGCTGGGAATACCTCCACCCCCTGTGCCAGGGCGACGACCCCAACTACAACCGCTGGCTGGTGCCCGACTTCTTCCCCCTGGGCGACAAACACGTGCTGCTCACCGCGGCCACCTCGCGCGGACTTTCCGGAAAATCAGTCTACATGGTGGGCTCGTACCAAGACCACCGCTTTGTGCCCGAGACCGAAGGTTTTGTCGACACCCACCCAATGGCTGCTTTCCACTGCGCCCGCACCCTGCTCGACCCCAAGGGCCGCAGAATAATGCTGGGCCTTATGGCCGAGCGGCGCCTGGTGGCCAACAACCCGCATGGCTGGGCCGGTGTTTTGTCGCTACCCCGCATGCTGGAACTCGGCGCCAATAACAGGCTGCTGATGGACCCGGCCCCAGAAGTGTGCTCAAAACATACCCCCGATTGGGCGCAGCAAAATATAGAGATAGCGGCAGAGACCTCGTTCAAAATACCAGACCTCCAAGAAGACTGCCTGGAACTGATCGCAGAAATCGACCCGGGCGGCGCCGATGAAGTGGGGTTAAAATTGCGCTGCGCGCCCAACGGTGAGGAAGAGACGCGCATTTTTTACCACGTGCAGGAAGCCAGGATGGCCGTCGACACGACGCGGTCGAGCCTAGACCCCGACACCGGCCACACCATCTACGGAACATCCCTCGACCTGGAAGCCGGGGAACCGCTGCGGCTGCATATCTTTCTCGACCGCTCGACCCTTGAAATTTTTGCCAACCGGCGCGCCTGTTTGAGCGACCGGCTATACCCCACCCGCCCCGACAGCCTGGGTGCAGCGCTTTACGCGCGCGGCGGCCGGGCGACGCTAATAGGCCTTAAGATTTGGCGCAAAGACTCGATATTCTTTGCAAATTGAGCAGCATAGATTTTTGCGCCTCCTGGAAAAACAAGGTCACACGGCGGTGCCCACCTGCCCATCAACGCGCTGACGGCCCACGCTATGAAAGGCGATAATGTACTTGTGGTGGAAGACGCCACAGCCACGTTTTACGAGGAGCACCACCGCGCCGCGCTGGCGGCGCTGGCGCGGGTCTTTACCCAGGTGTGGGATACAGAGCAGGTTATGTCAGTGCTCAAAGACACCAGTGCGACCTAAACACCAAAGCGCAGATCCAATTGCCCTTTGGCACCTGCCAAAACGGGGATAAAGGCAGTTGACAAGCTGAACCCCGCCGAGCATTTTATCGCAGCATTGGCCATGTGGCCTAAGTGATGAATCGATAGGCCGAGGGCGGATTTATGATCGAACAATTGAGAATTGACAGCGAAACACGCCGGCAAGGGCTGAAACAGGAGAAATCATGTCCACCGACGACCTGAGCCTTTTTACCCCAGAAGAATACCAGCACCGCCTCGCCGGCCTGCGGCAACTCATGGCAGAGCACAACATAGACGCCGTGCTGCTCACCACCGAGGCCAACCACCGCTATTTTACCGGCCACGTAACGCACCGCTGGACGCACAAATACGTGGCCATATACGCCCTGCTGCCCCTGGACCAAGAGCCGGTGCTCATTGTACCGCCCCACGAAGCCCTCTTTTGCGAGCGCGATTCGTGGATCAAAAACATTCAGGTATTCCCGTCCGCATACCCCCTACAGGGCGTCGACGCCATAACCGATACGATACGCCAGCTCGGCCTCGAAGAAAGCCGCATCGGCACCGAGCTGGGCGGCATGTTCTGGCTGCGCATGCCGCACGAAGACTTCACCCAGTTGCGCCAAAACCTGCCGCGCGCCGACTTCGTCGACGCCTCTGCTCTGTTATGGCAATTGCGCGTGTGCAAATCGAGCGCCGAAATAGACCTCATCCGCCAGGCCGTGGCCATCACCGATGCCGCCTGCCAGGTGCTCTTTGAGGAAGTAAAGCCAGGTATGAACGAGCGCGAGGTCTACCGCCTGCTCGCTGTCGAACATCTCAAGCGCGACGCCGAAATGCCGGGCTCCATCACCCTGGCCCCTTACATACCCGACGACATCCAACCCCACAACCGCACCCTGCGGCGCCCCACCGACCGGCTCCTGACCCAGGGCGAGGTCATCACCCAGGACCTCGGCGCCATTTACCGGGGTTATTGGTCCGACTACACCCGCATGTACGCCTTGGGCCAGGCCAGCACCGCCCACCAGGCCGCCTACCGCGTCGTCTACGACTGCATGCAGGCGGCCATAGAGGCCACCCGCCCCGGCGCCCCCATCGCCGACCTGGTGCACGCCTCCAACGCCGCCATGCGCGCCGCCGGGCACGCCGACTACGCCGCCCAGGTCACCGGCATCGGCCATTCCACCGGCCTCGATATCATCGAATACCCCTTTATCTCCACCCAAAGCGACGTAATCTTGCAAGAAGGCATGGTCCTCACCGTCGAGCCCGGGCTTTTCACCGACGACGCCTTTTTTATGCTCGAAGAAGACGTGCTGGTCACCGACCGGGGTTATGAAGTACTTTCCCACCCCGCCCCCCCCGAATTGCCCATCCTCTGAGGAGACAACATGGAACTCAACGCCCCCGTCATCGACGGCCACGGCCACACGCTGGACCTGGCAGCCACCTCAAATAAGCAACTCCACCACGCCCTGGGCGGCCACACCGACGTACCGCTCTTGCGCGCAGGCGGTGTGGCCGCCCAACTCACCGCCTGCTGGGTGCCCGACGCCGCCATCGGCGGCCCCCACGCCAGCAAACACCCGCTGCAGTTTATATTGCAGATAGCTGATTACCTGCACCGCGAATTAGAGGGCGAAGCCGGGCAACACGTATCGCTGGCAACCACCGCCAGCGACATTGAAGCGGCCCGAGCCAACGGCAAAATCGCTTTCATCTTTGGCCTGGAGGGCAGCGACTCGCTCAAGGGCGATGTGAGCATATTGCGCACCCTCTACCGCCTGGGCCTGCGCCACGCCGGCCTGGTGCACGAAGGGCGCAACACCCTGGGTAGCGCCACCCAGGTGTGGGACGGCCCCAACATGCGCCTGTACGACAGTAGCATCGACCCGCCCGGCGGCCTCACCCCCGCCGGCAAAGAAATGATCCGCGAGATGGACCGGCTGGGCATATGGGTCGACGTCACCCACATGGAGGAAAACACTTTTTGGGATGCCCTGGATGTAGCCCGCAAGCCGGTGGTGGCCACCCACGGCAACGCCCGCGCCCTGCGCGACACCGTGCGCTATTTAACCGACGATCAAATTCGCGCCATCGCCGCAACCCAGGGCCTCATCTGCCCCAGCCCAACGCCGCTGGGACCGGGGGGAGAAGATCCCAGTCTGGACATGTTGCTGGACCACATCGACCACATGGTAGAATTGGTCGGGGCCGACCACGTGGGTTTTGGCACCGACTTTATAGGCCAAACCGACCACCGCCCCGCCGGCCTGGGCGACGTCGGCGAAACCCACCACCTCGTCGAGGGGTTAGCGCAGCGCGGCCACAGCGCCGCGACAATAAACAAAATTATCGGCGGCAATTTTATGCGCGTCTTCAAAGCAGTGGCCGGTTAATGAACAAAGAAGAACCCGTTCTCGAATTACAGGTCAAATGATATAGCCATACCGCGATAATCCCCATCGGCACCAGACCGACGCCAACGCGAGCACCCAAGATGGCCACAACAGACCACACCGCCCTCATCCAACGCGCTCAAAACCTGCTCGCCGAGTCTATTGGCCGCCCGCTCAAGTTAATAAACCCAGAAGAATTAGACAGCCAACACACCGTACTCCGCTGCCGGCTATACCCGACTTTGCCGGCACTTCCCTACTCCGTGATAATCAAACAGGTAACCAGCACGGAGTTCAACAATCCCGCCGAACGCGCCGGCGAGTCGCAGCGCTTCCTCAACGAATGGGCCAGCCTGAAATTTCTCAACGATCTGCCCGGGGATGTGCCCTGCGGCCCCCAACTGCTGGCCGGCAGCCGCGCCGACAACCTCATCATCTTGGAAGATTTTGGCGTCCCTCCCAGCGTGCAAGACCTGCTTCTGGGCAACGACCGAGACGCGGCGGAAAAAGGCCTGTTGGCCATCGGCAGGTTCCTGGGTCAAATGCAAGTCGCCGCGCACAACCGGAAAGATGAATTCGCCGCCGCCCAGTCCCGCCTCAACACGACTTCTCCCCTCTCCGATTCAACTCTCGACTTTCGCGACCGCCTCGAAGTCTTCCAGGATTGCCTGGATACGCTCCACGTCTCCCCTGCCGCCGGTTTTTGGCAGGCTCTTGAAGACTTGGAACAGTCCATTCACACCCCCGGCCCCTTTCACACCTTTACCCACTGCGACGCCGGGCCGCACAATTTTCTGTACATGAACGGCGAGGTCCAAATTCTCGATTGCGAATTTGCCGCCTTCCACCACGGCCTGTTGGACGTGGTCTCGGCCCGCCTGGGATTCCCCCAAACTTCAAAAGCGCAGAGCGTGCCGCTAAAGGCGGCCAAGCAACTCGAAAACGCCTACCAGACAGAAATATCCCACGCCATCCCCCAGGTCGCCGACGGCCGGACCTTTGCGCAAGCAATAGCCGACGCCTGCGCCCATTGGGCTCTCAGCCGCTGGTCGGGCTCATGGACCCGGTACTTTAGAGAATGGTTTTCGACGGGCGAAGAGGCCGTAAATAAAAGACGCAATATCACCGCCGTAGAATCTGCAATTATCCGTCCGAAAGCGCTAACTCTCTACCACAGTTTTATCCAGTGTGCTCGCCTGGCCAACCGCCAACTTGCCCTGGCAGAGACGCTGCACTCCTACACTCGCGCCCTGCAAAATGAATGGCCCGATCTCAAAGTGATGCCGGTCTATCCCGCCCTGCAAAGATGATATTACTCGCTATACTTTCTTTTGTTGCAATAGCTTTTATTGTGTTCTTTGTAAGAACAATACAGTGGACATTTTTTGACAAAAAAGTGCCGTTTCCTCAGGTTGGTATC
>CAXGRO010000022.1:0-21419 GCA_964012055.1 uncultured bacterium | reverse complement strand
TCTCAAAGGCCGCCTAAAAGAAATGAACTACGAGGTGGTCGAGAATTTGGACCTGGCCGGCGGCGTGCCGCAGGACGCCACTGTGGTGGCGGTGATCGGCCCTCAAAGCGAGTTGTCGCAAGACGATATCGCCGCATTGAGCCGCCATTTAGTGATGGGGCGGGGCGTACTTCTGCTCGTCGACCCGCTGGCCGAGACCGGTCTGGAAAACTTGCTGCGGGCCTATGGGGCAGAGTTGGGGGACGATTTTATTGTCGACGCCAGCGGCCTGGGGCAATTTCTATTGGGCGCCGACGCCTCAGTGCCGGTAGTGACCCAGTACGGCCGCCATCCCATCACCGAGAAAATACAGCAAGGTGTAATGAGCTTTTATCCGTTGGCTCGCAGCCTAACGCCCGTCGACCCGGCGCCCACGGATACCGAGGTCGACGTATTAGTCGCCACATCTGACCAGAGTTGGGGGGAGACCAATCTCGGGCCCATCAGCGGCGGCGACCCGCAGGTGACCCAGGACCCCGAAGATCTGGCCGGCCCTGTTTCTTTGGGGGTGGCGGTCAAGGCGCCGGCTGACACCAGCCTGGGCGATGTAAAAGCCAAGCTGGTGGTTTTTGGCGACGCCGATTTTGGTCGCAACGACTACTTCACCCAGCAGGCCAACGGCGAATTGTTGATTGGAGGCCTCACCTGGTTAGCTGAGGGTGAAGAGAAACTGAGCATTCCAGTTAAGACCGCCGGTTTTAACCCGATCAATCTCATAGGCAATGCCGGCGAGGTCATTCTTTGGGTATCGGTGTTTATTTTACCCTTTGCCGTGGCGCTTTCGGGTCTAGTGATGCTGCTGCGGCGCGGCTACGAAAGTTACGACGGTTTTATCGCCTGGCTCATGTACACTTTTATTGGCGCCGCCGTTTTTTACCTGGTGCTGGCCGTCATTGGCGTGGGCGAGGACGATGTGTGGGCCGGCCAGGGATACCTTTTGCTCTGCCTGATCAGTGCGGCGCTGGCCTACGGCTTTTATGTGCGTGACGAGCGCGCCTGGGTGCCAGGTTTGGGCTTGGCTATTGCCAACGTGGGCGTGGGGTTTATTGCTATTCCCACCGACACCATCCAATGGCTCTACGCCGCCCTTTTCGGAGTCAATGCAGTGATTTTGGTTGTGCTGGTGTGGGTCAAACAGGCTTTTGCCAGCACCGTTGCACTTGGAACTGGAGATACGGAGAGTTAAACGATGAAGTTTAAGACTAATGCAGTTGTTGGCGTTATTTTTCTCGCCCTTCTGGCCTTTGTCTACTTCTATGAGATCAAAGGCGGGGAAGAGCGCAAGGCCGTGGCAGAAAAATCCAAGAAATTGTTCGCCGATTATACTCCCAACGACGCCCGGCGTATAGTTGTCGATCGCGGCGACAGCACTATTGTGTTAAACAAGGACCAGGGCGAGTGGAAGATCGGCGAGCCGGTGGCCGACCTGGCCGACCAGGAAGCAGTGGAGCGCTTTTTGCGCAACATCGACGAGGCCAAGCGCGAGCGTATTTTGGTCGACAGTGCGACGGTTGTTGAAGACGGGGCGGTGGCTGAAAAATACGGCCTGGCCCAGCCGCGCTTAATAGTTGGGGTGGATACAGATGCAGGGCCTATGGCGCCTCTCCACTTTGGCAACGACAGTCCCACCGATCGTTTTACCTACGCCCAGGTGGACGATGCCAACCCCGAAATATTTTCGGTGCGCGCTTATCGCTTTGACAATTTAAATAAGGGGTTGTCCGACTTGCGCGACCGCCGCGTGCTGGCCTTTGCTGAAAGCGATGTAAAGGAATTGCGTTTGGAGCGGGGGGACGAGCGTATAATTCTGACGCGCCAGGAGGGCGACGCGTGGCAATTGCAAGCCGATGTGGCCGTGTCCGCCGACAAGGACGCGGTGGACGGTTTGGTGCGCGCCGTACAAACGGGCAAGTTGAAGGAATTTACCGACGAAGCTCCCGACAGCACCATTTTAAGCCAGCGCAGTTTGGCGCCCACCCCGTTGGTTGACCTGGCGCTGGTGGTTGGCAGCGACCGGGCGGAAAAGCGCTTACAGGTGGGGCATCTTAGCCGAGACGGGCACTACGCCCGCGATTTGAGCCGCAACGTCGTCTTCACCATCGATACTACGCTGGTGGCCAAATTGTACCAAAGCGTCCACGATTTGCGCGATAAAGAGCCGGTGCAATTTGACCAGGAGAGCATCACTCAAATTGAACTGCACCGCGCCGCCGAGACCGTCGTCGCGCAAAAGGACACGGCCGGCCAGTGGATTTTTGTGCAACCGGCCCAACGCCAGGCGCGCTCGTGGAAGCTGAGCGGTTTATTGGGCGATTTGAACGGCGTTGAGGTTGAGGGATTTATCGACGACCAGGCAGAAGACCTGGCGCCGTACCGCCTTGATCCGGCTTTGGTGACAGTGCGGTTGCTGGCCGGCGGCGAAGAAGCCGTGGAGGTGCGCCTGGCAGAGGCCGACGGCGACCAGACCTTCCTATACGTCGGCGGTATCCCTTCGGTCTACCTAGTCAGTGGGGAAGTGCTGCAAAACGTCAATCTCTCGCTGGAAGATTTGGCCCAGCCACTGCCGGCTGCTGATGAGGGCGCCGGCGCCGACGGCGAGTAGCAATGCGCTGGCGTAGCGTTCTTTGGGCGTTTTGCCTGCTCTGCGCCAGCGGGCCCACCGGGGCGGCCCTGCCCCGGGCGGAAGCCCGCCTGGACACCCATCAAACTACATTGGGCAAACCCGTCCATCTCAGCCTGGTACTGCGCTATAGCGATGCGCAAAAGCCCGCCGTGCCGCCGGCCGAGCAGTTGTTTGGCAGCTTTACGGCGCGCCAGCTGGGCCAAGCTATCCGGCGCCAGCTGGAAGGTGCGCACGAGATGGAGTTGCGCTATGTCTTGCGGGTTTACGAACTTGGCCAGCAGCGCCTGCCGCCGTTGTCTATAACCTTTGTCGATGCCGGCGGCGACACCCTGGTGCGCAGCACTGCTCCGCTGCACTTTGAAGTGCTCAGTGTGCGCGATGAGGGCGAGTCGGAGTTGCGCGACATCAGCCCGCCGGTCGACATAGCCGGCGGCATCCCCCTGTGGTTGGCAGCCGTATTGGGCGTTCTGGCCGTGTTGGCGATTGTCGTGGTCATTCTATGGTTGCTCGATCGGCGTCAGAAGGCGGAGGTCGTAGAACAGGTACCGCCCGCCGACTACGCGGCCGAATTCGATCGCATAGCCGCCTTGGGGCTTTTGGAGCGCGGCGAATTCAAGCTGTATTACTCCCTGTTGTCAGATAATTTGCGACGTTATATGGAAGAGCACCTGGGTATTGAGGCCATGGAGCAAACTACTGCGGAAATACGCCTGGCCTTGAGTGTTAGTGAAATCGGCCAGGCTGCCGCTGCCGAAGTGGAGGCATTCCTGCAGGCGGCCGATCTGGTGAAGTTCGCCCGCTTTACCTCCCCGCTCGAAGAAGCGCGCCGCGTACCTAAAATGGGTGCGGATATCGTGCACTGCTACCAGGCGCTCATAGAGGAAGTCCGCCGCCGGGAAGAACAGCTGGCGGCACCGACAAAAGCTTAGTAGGTCATGTTTTTTGATCGCTTAGTCAATCCCGAATATCTCTTGCTACTGCTGCTGCTGCCGTTGCTATTGTATCGCTATCGGAGTAAGAACAGGCAGGTACAGGCGAGTATTCGCTTTTCGGATCTGCGCGGTTTGGGGCGGCTGCAGGGCACGCTGTGGAATCGTTTGCGGCACGGGCTCTTGCTGTTTAAGCTGCTGGGCTTGGCCTGTTTGATTGTGGCGATGGCTCGCCCACAAGCTGGGCGCGAAACGCGCCAGACCACGGCGGACGGCATCGACATCATGTTGATCCTGGACGTGTCGGGCAGCATGCAATTGCAGGATTTGGCCGATGGCGAGAAGAACCGCTTGCAGGTGGCCAAAGAAGTAGTGGCCGAATTTGTCAAAGGGCGCCACAGCGACCGGATGGGCATGGTAGTTTTTGCCGGCGAGAGTTTTACGCAGTGCCCGCTGACGCTCGACTACAGTGTTTTGCTTGGCTTTCTCGACGATATACAACTGGCCGAAGAAGATTGGGATGGCACGGCCATTGGTCTGGCGTTGATTACGGCCAGCAACCGTCTGCGCCAATCGCCGGCCAAAAGCAAAGTGATCATATTGCTGACCGATGGTGTCAATACGGTCAAAGAAATTGCCCCCCTGACCGCGGCCGACGCGGCGGCGGCGGTGGGCATCCGCGCCTACACCATTGGGGTGGGCACCGACGGCATCATCCGCCAGCCGGTGCAGGGAGTGTTTGGCACCCGCTACCGCACCATTGAGGTTGAAATTGACGAGGAAACCTTGGAAGAAGTGGCGCGGCGCACCGGTGCAAAATACTATCGAGCGACCAACGCAGAAAAGTTAAAAGAGATCTATGAGGAAATTGGTGAGTTGGAAACGACTAAAATAGAAACGCAGGTCCACATAGATTATGCCGAACGCTACGCTTATTTTTTGTGGCCCGGCCTCATTTTTTTGCTGGGAGAGATTTTTTTGATCAACACGCGTTTCCGCCGTATACCCTAATAAGGTAGAATCCATGCGCTTTGGACAGGTCTCGCATTTCTGGCTGCTTTTCCTCTTGCCGTTTTTGAGCGCGTTTATCCTGTGGGCTATCGTGCGCAAGCGCCGGTCTATGGCCTTATTTGCTCAAGCCGGGTTGCTGCAAAAGCTAACGCAGAACGTGAGCCAAGAGCGACAACACCTCAAATACATTCTTTCGCTGGGAGGTATTTTATTTTTAGTGCTGGCAATGACGGGGCCGCAATTTGGCGCCAAGCTAGCCATGGCACAGCGCAAAGGGGTGGACGTTATGGTTTTGTTAGACGTGTCGCGCAGCATGTTGGCCGAAGATGATAAACCCAACCGCCTGGCGCACGCCAAATATCAGATCGGCCAATTACTCGACCGCATGGAGGGCGACCGCATGGGGTTGGTCATTTTTGCTGGCCAGGCTTTTGTCCAATGCCCGCTGACCCTGGACTACGGCGCCCTGGACATGTTTCTCGACATCGCCAACACCGAGAGTATTGCGATGCAGGGTACGGCCATTGCCGCCGCCATTGATTTGGGGCGACGCAGCTTTAAGGATGACAGCGAAGGCCATAAAGTTATGGTCATTTTTACTGACGGCGAAGAGCATCAGGGCGATCCGCTGGCGGCGGCAGAGGAAACCGCAGACGAGGGCGTGCGCATTATCACCGTGGGATTGGGCACGCAGGAAGGTGAACTGATCCCGCATCGCGATGCGCAGGGGGCAGTGAATTATCACAAAGATCGCCGCGACCAATACGTCAAGACGCGGCTCGACGAACGGATGCTCAAAGACATTGCCCTGGCCACGGAGGGTGATTATTATCGCAGTACCAGGAGTGGGGGAGAGTTGGACGCCATTTACGAGCAGATTACTGGCATGGAGCAAAAGGAGATAGGCACGACGCGTTTTACCCAATACGAAGAGCGTTTTCAAATACCCCTCTTATTAGCGTTGATCTGTTTTATCGCAGAGGCCTGGTTATCGGATCGCAGAAAGGCGGGAGAAGAATGGCGCGGTCGTTTTGCATAATTGGCAGTAGGGCTGTGCGCCTAGTGTATCTTGTTGGTCTGCTGGCGGTTTGGGGGACTTTGACCGGGGCGACGGTGGGGAATTCCGTGGTGGCCAAGAGCGAGCGGGCAAAGGAACACTACGAGCGCGGCGAGTACGAAGCAGCGCTGCGTTATTATAGGGATGCCCAATTGGAGGATCCGGACTCGCCGCAATTGCATTTTAATATTGGGGACACCATGTTCAAAATGGGAGACTTTGAAGGCGCCCAACAATCCTTTGAAGCAGCCCTGGTTGGTGCTAAGGGCGAGTTGCTTGACAAGTCTCTATACAATATGGGCAACACTCAGTTCCAGCAACAACAATTTGGCCCAGCGGTGGAATCGTACAAACAGGCATTGGAGATAGATTCGGATCACGAAGACGCCAAAGCCAATCTCGAGATGGCGCTGCAGTACTTACAGCAACAACGGCAACCCCAAAGTAGCGAGGAGGGCGAACAGTCGCAATCGGAGGACGGACAAAAACAGGAGCAAGAGCAACAAGAGCAACAAGAGCAACAAGAGCAACAAGAGCAACAAGAGCAACGGCAAGAGGACGAGCAGAAGCAGGAGCAAGAGGACGAGCAAGAGCAGCGACAAGAGGACGAGCAAAAACAGGAGCAAGAGCAACAAGAGCAAGAACAGGATAAAAAAAACCAGAATGCCCAATCGCAGTCGGACAGGAAAGATGAAGGTGGGGAGCGCCAAGGGCAGGCGGCGCAGGAAGGCATGGACGAAGAGGAGGCCAGGCGCATTTTGGACGCCCTCAAGGACCGCGATAAGCAGGCCCAGCAACACCGCCTGAAAGGGCGCAAAGGGCGGGCGGAGAAGGACTGGTAGATGGTAGGGCAACGCTTGTTGGGCGCCACTTACTTTTTGTTTGTCTTTGGTTTAAGTGTGGAGGCTGGAGGCGATATTTCCTTTGAAGCGGCGGTGGATCGCACCCGCGTCGGTACCTCTGATCCCATTCGGCTAACGCTGACGATAGTGGCCAATGAGGTAATTGCCCACATGCCGGCACCAAAAATCTCGCTTAAAGATTTTGATGTAGAAGGCCCCGTCCCAATAGACGCACAACAGTCGTATTACGATATGGTAGCGGGGATATCCCAGGTCAAATACACGCGCGAATTAATCTATACCCTGTATCCCAAGCGCGCCGGCACCTTTGTTATTGATCCCGCCCGACTCGAAATCGACGGCGAGTCGTATCTGACCAAGGCGGTGCAGGTCCAGGTGGTACAGGGGGCGCTGCGCAAGGCGCCGCTGGCGAGCCAGCGCGGCAGTCGCGCTGGCGGCCAAGAAGTTTTCATCGAGGACAATCTCTTTTTATTGACGCGGAGCGATTTTGAACAGGTGTACGTAGGGCAGCGTTTGATTGTAGACTACGATCTCTACTACCGTTTTCAGGTGCACAATGTGGGATTTAAAGAAGAACCTACGTATCCAGGGTTTTTGGTAGAGGAACTGTACGGTGCCCAGCGCTTAAACCCGCGCCGAGAAACCATCGACAACGTCGATTTCAACGTCGACTTGCTGCGCCAGGTGGCCCTCTTTCCCACCAGCGCCGGTAGCCACATCATTGCCCCAATGGTGCTGTCTTGCGATATTGCCACGGGGGGGGGGCGGCGCCGCAACTTTGGCGGTTTTGACGTTTTTATGGGGCGCAGTACGCAGACCGTGGTAGTGCCAGGTGAGCAATTAAAAATAAATGTATTGCCATTGCCAACAAAGGAGCGCCCAAAAGAATTTAGCGGTGCGGTGGGACGCTTCAAAATTAGAGCCGATGTGCAGCCGCGCCAGGTGGCAGTGGGAAACCCGGTAACTTTGAAAGTAGAAATTGGCGGTGAGGGGCATTTGACTGGAGTCGAAGCGCCGAAGTTAGCAGGTCTGGAGGGACTTGAAGTATACGATGTAAAAGTGCATGAGAATATAAAGAAAGATCGGGGCTTCTACGGCGGCAGTCGCATGTACGAAATTATCTTGATGACCAAAGAGCGGGGTATTTTGGAAATCCCTCCTTTGGAATTTGCCTTCTTTAATCCCTACAGCGAGACCTACGAAATAGACCGGACAGCGGCATTGCGCATTACCGGGCAGGGCGAAATGGAGGAGGAAGAAGCGCCAAGTTTTGGTTTGAGCCGCAAAGAAATTCAGGCCGTAGGGCAAGATATTTGCTATATAAAACCCGACATTCAACAGGCCCGCAGGTCCGCGGTGTTTTACAAGAGTGCCGCTTTTTGGGTATTTCAGGCATTATTGCCCCTTGCCTTTTTAGGGCTGTTGTTATTGCAGCGGCACCAGCGGCGTTTAGATGGCGACGTGGCCTATGCGCGCCGTCGCCGAGCCAAAGGCGAAGCTGGGCAGCGTTTGGGACGGGCGGGCCAATTATTAGGCGAGGAGAACGGCAAAGAATTTCACGCCGAAATTCAGCGCGCTGTACTGGCCTTTGTGGCCGATCAGCTCAATTTGCCGGCGGCGGGATTAACCAGCGACATCTGCACCCGCGTACTCCACGAAAGAGGGGTTGCCAAGGAGATAGTGGACGAATTGCAATATCTGCTGGTAGAGTGCGACCTGGCGCGTTTTGCGGCCGTGCGTTTCACTCAGGAGGAAATGGAAAAGGTGCGGACAGAGGCAGAAAAGATCATTGCGGACTTGGAAGGCGCGCTGTGAAATTCCCATTTGTTTTTGTCTGGATTATTGCTGCCTGGTTGAGCCCTAGTGCGCTTGCGCAGGAAGCGGCCGTGGGGTTGTACAATGAGGCCAACCAGCTATACCGCTCCGACCAGTTTGCCCAGGCGCGCGATAAATACTTGCAGAGTATCGCCGGGGGGTTGGTAGATGCGCGTTGCTATTACAATTTGGGCAATGCGTGTTTTAAGGTAGATCGCTTGGGCGAAGCCATTCTGTGGTATGAACGCGCTTTGCAATTGGCGCCGCGCGATGAGGAGATTCAATACAATTTTAATTTTGCCAATGCGGTAAAAAAAGACCGCGATCCGCCGCCTCAGGGCAATGCCGTCTGGCGTTTTCTGGTAGCAGTTTATCACTATCCAACGCCCAATGAGCTCAGCCTGGCCTTCAGTTTTTTGCTGGCTGCGGTCTTTGCCCTGGCCACCTGGCGGCTGTGGCGGCCGACGCCCGCATTTGCAGTTTGGCTAAGCGCTATACTCATTTGCGGCATCGGAGCAGTGGGCACGGGCGTGTATTTAGGCGTGCGGGTGCACCAATTGGAGGATCGCAATTGGGCTATTGTTACGGCGGCGGAAGGCACGGCACGCAGCGGGCCCGACGAGGATAAAACGGCGCTATTTGTCATTCACGAGGGAACCAAAGTCGAGATTGAGCGACGCCAAGGCAGGTGGTTGCTGGTGCGCTTGCCCAACGGTTTTGGCGGTTGGTTGCCCGGCGAAATTGTGACGCAGATTTAGTCTGAATTACCGATTAGAGATGTGAAATCGCTTGTCTTAAGTAATCACTGTACTTATTTTAAAAATAAGTGGTTACAACATTTCTCAAGCTCATTGTCCACCTTAAAATACCCTGTTTAACGCAGGGACAAAGAGATGAAATACCTGTTCACCGGTGGGGGAACCGGTGGTCATGTCTATCCAGCACTGGCCATAGCAGACGAGTTGCGCCGGCAGCAACCAGAAGCCGAATTTGTCTACGTGGGGCTCAAAACGCGGCTCGAAGCGTGGGTTGTGCCCGGCCGCAACTACACAATTCGCTTTGTGCGAGCTCGGCCCTTTCCGCGCTCTCACTCGCTTTTCGCTTACGCGCGTTTCGCCTGGACACTCATGTGGGGCATAGTGCTCGGAATGGGCATATTGTTGCGCTTTCGGCCCCATGTCATTGTCGCTACGGGAGGTTTTGTAAGCGCGCCCATTATGTTCGCTTATGGGTTTTTGAAGAAGTTGGGGCTGTCGCGTGCCAAGGTCTTTATCTATGAACCCAATGCCTATCCAGGTCTTTTAAATCAGCGCGTCGGTCGTTTGGCCGATCGCATTGGTCTGGCTTTTGAGCAGGCGGGCCGTTGGTTCGACATGCGCAAGGTGGCCGTGGTCGGTTATCCGGTGCGCAAAGAGTTCTTGCATTTAGACCGCGCCGCTGCCCGCCAGGCGTTGGGTATTAAGGAAGAAAGCACGGTCCTGCTCGTTTTTGGCGGGTCGGGGGGGGCGCGCGTGATCAACGAGGCGTTGGTTGAGGCCTTGCCGCATTTGCGGCGTCGCGACGGGCTGGTAGTTTTACATATTACCGGGCGCTACAGCGGCACCGATTACGATGCCATCAAAGATACGCAGGCCCACCTCAAACGCCTTGGATTGGCCGCCGAACAAGACTGGTATCGTCGCTTCGATTACATGGACCGTATTCACCAGGCGTACGCGGCCGCCGATCTGGCCGTTTGTCGTGGCGGGGCCTCTACGCTAACCGAAATGTGCGTGGCCGGTCTGCCGGCCCTGATCGTGCCCTTGCCCACTGCGGCAGAGGATCACCAGGCTATCAATGCGCGCGAATTGGAGCGTTTGGGGGCGATACAGGTGGTTTATCAGGAAGCGTATTGGGAGGAGGGGCACATACACAGTCGTATTCCCGGTGAGCGCCTGGCGCAAGATATACTGAACTTGTTGGAGCAAGAGGCAAAACGCTGCAAAATGTCAGAAGTGGCGCAAACCTTGCCGCGCAGAAACAGTTTAGAGATAATAATTGGAGAAATACAGGGGTTGGTGGAAGGGCGAAGGGGGGGGGCGCCCAACCTCGAATTTCCAATTCCTCCCAGGGGGCTGCCCGGCGATCCCAATGCCTTGTTGCGCCACGTGCAAAAGCGTTTGGAAGAGGTGGGCGGCAGCGCCAAGTTAGATGCTTGTGAACTGGCTTATTTGCGCTATCAAGCAGACCGCCTGCTGGTGTCGGAGATCTGGTATGAAGTACCGTTGGGCCGGCGCAATGTCGGAATTAAGCTGGTGGGCATGTTAAATTATCGCGAGCACCTTCCCCTTGTACTGGCACTACTTCAGGACCGCAGCCACGTTAATTTTGTGCGCCGATTTTGTGGCGGAGACTATCGGCACGGGGGCATCTTGCGGCGCAATGCAGTGGAGTTTGGCATCCGCCTCTTGGGCGTGGCCAATGAGGAGGTGCGAGAGGTATTGCAACGCGTTTTAGCGCTGGATCCCTATTTTGAAGTGCGCGCCGCTGCCGCCGATGAATTGGGGCGACTCTTTGGCCCGGACGATCGCATAGAGGCAGCTTTGAGCGCTGCGCTGAACGATCCTTCGGCGGCAGTGGTATGCCGCGCCATCCGCGCACTCGGCCACATTGCTCGGCGCGGTGAGGTATTGGACAGGCTGCGCGTATTTTACCTGCACGAAAACTGGCAATATCGCCAGGAAGTAGTGGATGCCCTGCTGCGCCTACTCGAGCGCCAGGTTTTGGCGGCGCAGGATATTAGACAAGACGTAGATCAGATACTCTCAACGGCGCCGTATTTTGACCCCCGCTTTCCATTGGCGGACAAATTGCGCGCTCTAGCTCAGCGCGTCTATTTGGATACGCCCGTATCCACCGAATAAATAGAGAATCTATAATGCTCTATTATCTGAGTGTTTATCTGCAAGAAGCTGTAGAGAGCCTTTCCTTCCTGCGCCTGCTCGATTTTATCAGTTTTCGCGCCATAGGGGGAGCGATAACTGCTCTGCTTTTTACCATTCTCTTTGGCGGGCGCACTATTCTCTACTTCTATCGCCACGGCCTGCGCGACGTGCCTCGACAGTACGTGCATTTTGCCACCGGTGGAAATCAATCCAAGACCTACGGGGGAGGGTTAATTGTAACGTCCATTCTGTTGAGCATATTGCTGTGGTGCAAACTAGAAATCCCCTTTGTATTGGTCTGTGGCGGGGCCATTGTCTGGTTCGCCGCTTTGGGGGCGGTGGACGACTATATGAAGGTGCGCTATAGGAGCAGTAATCGGGGCTTGTCGGAAAAGACCAAACTCGTCTTACAAGGCCTCTATTGCTTTGGCTTTGGCTTATTTTATGTGAGCGGCGTTCTCTATCCCCTCACTCCCGACTTGGCCACCCAACTCTACCTACCATTTTTTAAAAGCCCCATCGTCGATCTGTCCTGGGGATATATCCCTTTTATCGGTTTCACGGTAATCGCCATAGCCAACGCTGTGAATCTGGCCGACGGTATAGATGGTTTGGCGGTCGTACCGGTGGCTTTTGTAGTGGCGGTATACGGCGTATTTGCCTATGTGTCGAGCCACGCCAAAATTGCCGAGTTTCTCATATTCCCCAAAATGGCCGGGGTGGGGGAAGTCGCCGTAATATGTTCGATTGTATTTGGGGCCTGTCTCGGCTTTTTATGGTTTAACTCTTATCCGGCCAATGTCATTATGGGAGATATGGGGTCTATGGCGCTGGGGGGACTGTTGGGCACAGTGGCGGTGTTGATCAAGCAGGAGTTTTTATTTTTAATCGTTGGCGGGGTTTTTGTCAGCGAAGCTTTTTCGGTCTTAGTGCAGGAAAAAATGGGCATCAAGTGGTTGGGGCGTCGATTTTTTGAGCGCGCCCCCATACACGATCACTTTCGCACCCGCGGCCTGGCCGACACAAAAATAGTCATTCGCTTTTGGATTGTCGCCGGCATTCTCGCCCTTTGCGCCCTGGCGACAATCAAGATACGATAATATATAAATGTTTATTTTTTATAGGAGATTAAGGCCAAAAATACAGATGAGCAATACCGTGGTGGCCATAAGGATGGTCACCACGGAGGGCACGCCATTGCGATCGTCGTCGTACACTTCTTTATTGTAGCGCTTGTACTCGCTGGCCATGAGAAAATAGCCCGAGACCAAGGAAATAAGAATGGCAATGATCAAATAGAGTGTGCCCAAGGTGTCTGGAGACAAAGAGCGGATCATGCTGAGGGCATAAGAGAACAGGTTGATAAAAAGCGTGTATTCGTGCGCCAGCAGGCCGTATATGAGAATGCCCATGCTAAACGAGCCAATAGTTAGAGAAGTTATGGCATCGAATACGGGCAAATCGGTGAATATGAGGATGAGGTGGGTTCCAACGAACAAATGCAGCCACATGCCGGCGTAGGCATAGAAGAAAGCGGGGCGCTCAAGAGAGGTCTGACCAATGAGGAATTGCGAGAATTTAAGGCGTGGCGGCAAGGTAAAAAGCGCTTTAATAAAGGTACAAAATCTTGAAAAGACGTGTAGTTACGATCGTTCTTTTAAAGGTAACATTGGGCGCAGAGGGTGTCAAGAAACAAAAATAGGAGCGGGGGAGCGGGGGCCAAAGGTCCGCTCCTATTTTTGTTTTTAAGAAGGATGTTTAAGCTGCCGCGGCTGCGGCGTGTTCTGTTGCGGACAAGCCTTTTTGTAGCGATTGGCGTTCTAGGAAAGTAACTAAGCGATAACAACTCTCATGTGGTTGGGTAAAGGCAAGGGAGAGGGAATATATGGGGCCGCGAGCATCTTCGATGTGGACCTTGGTATGGACGATGCTCGCTTCGATCTGGCTGAGTTGGGCGCGCACTTTGTCGCCGGCCTCGGCCAGAGGATCGCAGTAGAATAAGCGGCGTCCTTTAGCTTCATTTTTGGCCAATTGGCGCTTGGCCCAATGTTCTACAAACGCTTCGGGTGCATTTAAGGTGAATTGCAAATAGTCGGCTGCGGGTTTGTAGCGCATATAAATTTGGGCGCCGCCGCCGCTCAAATTGGTAAGTACTCCGGGTTTTTGCAGCAGCACGTCATCCTGTTCCGCGTCGGTCCACTCAATGAGTGCTTTGAGAGTGACTGCCATGCGGTAGGAAGTGCGGCGCTGGACGCGGTCCACGTCTGCTGGAGGATTGACCAAGAGTACGGGCAGGCGGCCCTGCAATTGTCGGCGGCCGTGGATTTGGCTGGCGAAACTGAATTCTGCAGATTCTTTGGGCAAACTGCGTATGGTCACTGGGGTACCGCGCGGGGGACGGAGTTCGGCCGGTGCGTCAATGCAGAGAAAACCGTCGGAACTCAAGTCTTGCAGGCGGCCTTGGTGTGGGGTGTTGGCGAGTTTGGGGTCGTCAAAAGAGACGATAAAACGCTCGCCAATTTTCAGCCCATCAGGGAGTTTGACTAACTTCTTGGTTGCCTTCATAATACATACCTCCTTGTATGCGCAGGTCTGGTTGAAGTCGGTTTCCAAGCCTGTATTCATAGCATCGGAATACCTGGAGAAAACTTTAGTATTATTTCGTATAATTTGGTATTATGAAATAATGAATATTGAGCAGTTTAATAAATTAGAAGCATTGGCAATAGCCATTGAGCAAGTTAAGGGTATTGGGGCCAAGCGGGGGGCCGTACTCAGGGAAGCGGGCATTGAAACGGTGCGGGGATTATTCTACTATTTGCCGCGGCGCTACCTCGATCGCAGTACCGTATTGTCCATCAATCAAATACCAGCCGGTCAAGAGATCACGCTTATTGGACAGGTGCGCCAGATGCGTTTTATCCCGGGTTCAAAACCGCGTTTCACTCTGGTGGTCGAAGACGAGACAGACGATATCACCTGCGTGTGGTTTCAGGGGGGGCGCTATATGCAGCGCAATTTTAACGAAGGAGATGAATTGGCGCTCAGCGGCAAGGTGGAATTGTTCCAGGGGAGGCGGCAAATGGTACACCCCGAGTACGAGTTTGTCTCTGCCGCCGGTGAAGAGGCGTTGGTGCACACCGGCGGCATTGTGCCATTATATACCACCAGTGCCGATATGAAGGAGCGCGGCTTGCGCAATCGCGGTTTTCGTCGCTTGATGTGCGGCGCCCTGCAAGAGTCTGCCGCTGACATTCGCGACGACATGCCGGTCGACATGCGCCAGCGACTCGGGTTGATGGAACTGTCCGAGAGTTTGCGCAAAGTGCACTTTCCGCAGTCGTTGCAAGAGGTGCAACAGGCGCGCCGCCGTCTGGCCTTTGACGAGCTTTTTAATTTGCAATTGCGCCTGGCGCGCCTGCGCCAAAATCGCCTAAACCAGGCCGATGGCATCGCCTTTAAAAAAGGCGAAAAACTGGGGCCGAGTTTACTCGACTCACTGCCTTTTTCCCCAACCGAGGCTCAGTTGCGGGTGGTCGACGAGATTTTGGCTGACATGTCTCGGCCTATAGTAATGAATCGGTTATTGCAGGGGGACGTGGGGTCGGGGAAGACGCTAGTGGCCCTGATCGCCATGCTCAATGCGGTGGAAAACGGTTACCAGGCGGCGCTCATGGCCCCTACAGAAATTCTGGCGGAACAGCACTATGCCAATTTGCGCCATTGGGGCGATTCTCTGGGCGTGGAAGTGCGCTTTTTGGTGGGGGGGCAGCGGGCGGCGTTGCGCCGCCAACATTTGGCCGCCATTGCTGACGGCTCGGCAGCCCTTGTGGTGGGGACCCACGCCCTGATTCAGGAGGAGGTGGAGTACGCCAATTTGGGCCTGGCCGTCGTCGACGAGCAACACCGCTTTGGCGTGGAGCAGCGCGCCGAACTCTATGGAAAGGGCAACAAGATCGATGTATTGGTGATGACGGCGACGCCCATTCCACGGACCCTGGCCATGACCGAGTACGGCGATTTGGAAGTTTCGCTATTGGACGAGTTGCCGCCGGGCCGCCGTCCGGTGCGCACGGCGTTGCGGCGAGCCGACCGGCGGCCGCGCATTTTTTCCTTTGCCGCCGAGCAAATGCGCGCCGGACGCCAGGTGTATATTGTCTATCCTTTGATCGAAGAATCCGAAAAGATGGATTTGAAGTCGGCCGAGGAAGGGTTTGCCGAGTTGCAGGGCGAATTATTGCGGGGTTTTAAGGTGGGTTTATTGCACGGTCAGATGGAGGCAGACGACAAGGCTGCCGTCATGGAGACCTTCAAAAGCGGCCAAATTCAGGCCCTTGTCAGCACTACCGTGATCGAGGTGGGCGTAGACGTGCCCAACGCCACCGTGATGATCATTGAGCACGCCGAGCGCTTTGGCCTGGCGCAATTGCATCAATTGCGCGGCAGAGTGGGGCGCGGTGGCGACCAATCGTATTGCATTATGGTCACCTATTTGCAGGGCGGTCGCGAAGGCTCGGACGTCCTGGCGCGCTTGGAAACCATGTGCGCGACCCAAGACGGTTTTGAAATTGCCGAAAAAGACCTGGAAATCAGAGGGCCGGGGGAAATTTTTGGCACCCGCCAGTCGGGTTTGCCCGAATTTGTCGTTGCCGATTTGGCGGATAACGAAGACCTGTTGCGTACGGCGCGGCGCGAAGCCCGGCGCCTGGTCGAAGAGGAGGTGGGGGCCGGTAAGTAGGCCCTTTTAAAGACGGATGATCTCGAGTTGTTTTGATTGTTGGAGAGATGTAGATTAAGCGCGATTAAAGGAAGATATCATGATAGAACCGCTGTTGAACCCAGACGCCTTTGTAGGCCTGGACGGGGTGACGCACCTGTGCACCGGTGGCGAAGCCCCCTGGCTCAAAGGTCAGGAACAAGTGTATGCCGACTTCGCCCGTTTGAAGAGCGAGGGCTACGACGGCCGCGCACAGGTGTACGACCGGGGAGAAGCGTGCCGCCAGAAGGTGGGGCAATTGTGGGGGGTGGAGGCGGGGCGCATTGCCTTCATGCCCTCCGCTGCCGAGGGCATGAATTGGCTGGCGCGCGGGCTAGATTGGCGCCCGGGGGACAATGTGGTGACCACCCAGCTCGAATTTCCCTCCGTCGCCTATGCCTGGCGGGACGTGCGCCAGCGCGGGGTGGAGGTGCGCATGGTGCCGCACCAAAATTGGGTAGTAGAAGAAGAGGACCTGCTCGCTGCCACCGACGAGCGTACCCGCGTATTGGCTGTAAGCCAGGTGAGTTTTTACACCGGCCAGAACTTGGATGTGGAGCAATTGGCTCAGGAGACGCGGCGGCGCGGGATTTTGCTGGCGGTGGACGCCACCCACGCCGCCGGCGTGGTCCAGGTGCCGGCGCAGGCGGCCGATTTATGTGTTAGCAGTTCCTATAAGTGGATGTTGGCAACGCACGGGGTGGCTCCGTGTTATATGAGCTCGCGGGCAGAAGATCAGGTGCGGGAATCGTCGTATGGTTGGCACAATCTGGCCGTGTGGCCGCAGCAGGGGGCGGAGCGCCATGCGGAGGTTGGGGTGCAGGCCATGCCCCAGAAAATGGAGCCGGGAAATCCGGCCATGGCGGTGATACTCTTCCTATATCGGGCGCTGGAGGTGTTGTTGGAAATTGGCATAGAACGTATAGAAGCGCACGCCCGTGCCTTGGGCGAGTTGCTGCGGCGCGGTCTGCAAGAGCGCGGTTATACGGTCATTACCCCGGCGGCGGCCCCGCGGCGCGCCGGCAATACGTGTTTTCTTACCGACGATGCCAAGGGATTGCAAGGGCGTTTAGAACAGAGTCAGGTGCTCACCTGGGGCGAGTATGGCCGTTTGCGCGTTTCGGGTCATCTCTATAATGGCAGCAAGGATGTGGAGCGTTTTTTTGCGGCCCTGGAGGAGGCTGACTGATTGGCGCAGCAAGTGTACAGGGCGCGGCATCGATGGTGGTATATTGTGCTGGCGGCCGCCGCGCTGTCGGGCCTGTGCTGGCTGGGGTACGTGAAATTTGGTCATTTGCTGGTCATTGCGCTCTACGACGGACAGATGCCCATTGATCTGCTCAATCAGATCATCAAAAAGCAAGCGCTTCATCCACTGCACTATTACCTCGACAAGGCCGATGCGGCAGCGCGTGGTGGCGCAATATTGCTCTTGGTCAGCGGTTTTCTCCTGGGGGGATACACCGCTCTGGCCGAGCGCTTGCCCAATTCTCTGATCCGTCGGCCGCTGATAGGCGGCGCGGTGATAGCCACCTGTCTGTTCTGGGGCCTGTTGATTTTACAAGTGCCACTGTTGCAGGCGCTGCCGTATTGGTTTTGGTCGTTAAACGACAAGCCGCTGCCCTGGGCCTGGATTTTTTTTCCGCTGCTGTTGCTTGCCTACTTCATACTGAAAATGGTGTTTGCGGTAGGGGGCAAACTCGGCAGGCGGCTCCTCATGCTGGTCTTGTTGGGTTATGTGCTGCAGCACGGTTTGGCGCTGATGGAGGCCAGAGGCCTGGCGGGGCTGACCGATCGCCTGCTAGTGAGCGGACACGGTTTATATGCCCGCGCCGCCGTTGAACAAGAAAGTTTAATACGCCTTTTAGATCGCTACGAGGCGATGTTACAGGGGGGCGAATTGCCGCTGTTTCCGCACGCCACCAAACCACCGGGTTTGCTCTTGTTTTTGACATTTATAAATAAGATTGCATTAGCCGTGGGCGGTTTGTGGCCCGGAGATGCCCTCAGCAGATTGGCGATTTTAGGCGCTTGGGCGTTCCCTTTTTTGAGTTGTGCCGCGGCGCTCCCACTGTACTTTCTTTGCCGTTTATACGGCGACAATGAAGAATCGTTGACGGCGGTAGCTCTATTTATAACCATGCCCAACACACTTTTAATTACCTTGCACGGGGACCAATACTTGTACCCGCTATTAGGGCTGGCGTTTGTATTTATAAGTGCTCTGGCCTTTACGCGCCAGCGCTGGCCTTGGGCTGTGGTCGCCGGGGGCGTGTTCTATCTGGCTATGCTGGCTTCTTTTGCCCTAGTTGCCCTAGTGCCACTCGCAATTGTATTGGCAGGCGTTGAGGTTTACCAGAAGAGGATGAAGTGGGGTGAAGCAGGGAGCCTTGTGGCACTGGGCGTTTTGGGATTTGGGGTGTGTTATTTGACCTTTGTGCTGGCGTTTGACTACGACGCTGTACAGCGCTTGCAGGCGGCTATGGCGTTACACCAGCGCTTTAAGATTGGGGATTGGCACCTGGGACATAGGTTGTATTTTGGCATTTTAAATCTTGTTGAATACGCCGTGTGGTGTGGTCTGCCACTGGCGCTGTTGTGCGGCGCGCGTATAAGAGCGGTCGCTGCCGATTGGCGTCGGGGCGTCGGGGCGTTGCAAGACACGCCGACTTTGGCCCTGTTGGCGGTTCTGCTGGTACTGGTGGCGGTGGGAAAAACCGTGGCCGAAAGCGGCCGATTGTGGATTTTTCTCTCCCCTTATGTGGCAATGGGTGCCGCTTTTGAACTGCGGCGTTGGGGAGGGCAAAGGGCATTTATGGCATTGGCATTTATGCAATTGGTTACGGCACTGGTTATAAAAAGTTGTCAGGATTTTTTCTGAGCAAAATGGAAAGTAAAAAAGCTTTCACAATCCGCTGGTGGGAAGCTGCGCTGCTGGGGGGGGCTGCGGTGGCCGGTGCAGCCATTTTTTTAACCTACGAGTGGAGAGTTGGCGGGCGCTGGGGCTTCCCGTTAGACGACACCTGGATTCACCTGCAATACGCGCGCAATATTGCGGCCGGCGGCGGTTTTTCGTTTAACGCAGGAGAGCCTAGCCCGGGTTCGACGGCGCCTCTGTGGACCTTGTTGTTAGCCGCTCTGCACTTTTTGCCCTGGCCGGTAATGCACAGCGTCAAAGCTTGCGGCGTTGTGCTGCTATGGGCAGGCGGGCTGTTGACGGTTTGTTTGGGGCGCAGCCTGGGCTTAGAAAGAAATTGGGCCTGGCTGGGCGGCCTAGTGGTGGTGTGGACGCCCCGCTTGCTGTGGGGCAGTTTGTCGGGCATGGAAGTGGTGCTCTACATGGCGCTGGCTACGGGCGGCCTCTGGCTGCACGTGGAAAGTTTGATCGCCAGGCCTTCGCTGCTGGGCAGCGCCTTGTTGGGGCTGGCGGCATTGGCGCGCCCAGAGTGCCTCCTGCTCTTTCCGCTAACGATACTGGACCGCTGGCGCTGCGAGCGCAACTGGCGAGTGGTCGGGCGCCTCTACGGCAAGCACATACTTTTGGTGGGCGCGCTGCTCGCCCCGGCGTTGTGGTTTAATTATTCGACTATCGGCAAACCCTTTCCCAATACGTATTACGCCAAGGTCGGCAGCTACGGCTTGTTGGGGGCGCTACAGGCAATGGACGTGGGGCGCATCATCAAAACGCTATTGCTCTACCCCGTGGTGCAAGCTCAGGAATTAGTGCAGTTCAGTGCCGAGAATAATGTCTTTTTAACCTGTTTGGCAACGCTGGGGCTGCTTCATATGCTGCGGTCGCGGGAAAGGGGTATTGCCCATCTCAGCTGGATTATTCCTCTGGTGCTGTTAAGTTTTCCCATTGTGCGCGGCGCCCTGGCTCCGTTTAAAGGGGCCGTCTTCCAACACGGCCGCTACGCAGCCCACCTGGCCCCGTTGCTGGTGGTTGTGGGCTTGGCGGGGGCAAAGTTCGCCTTGGCAGAGTTGCAGGCGGGAAGGGCATTTCCCCAGGTGCGGCGTTTGCAGCGCTGGGGTGGGCCGCTGCTGGCCCTGCTCGTGGTTCTCAATCTCTTAGTCATCAATCTCAAATACGCCCGGACCTATGCCTGGAATGTCGACAATATCAACGCGATGCACGTGGAAATGGGCCGGTGGCTGCGCGCCAACACCCCTCCCGACGCCGTAATTGCCACGCACGATGTAGGCGCTATAGGGTATTTTTCCCAGCGCCGTTTATTGGACACGGCGGGTTTGGTGACACCGGGGGTGTTGGAATATCTCAAGCCCGGGGTAGCGGCCGATGTGGGGGTGTTGAGTTTTTTACATCGGGAGAAACCAAATTATTTAGTGATTCTACCCAATTGGTACCCCAATTTGGTGCGGGATGCCGGAGTTTTTGAAGCGATTTATGAAATTGTGTTGGAAAATAATACCATTGCGGCGGGTAATAGGTTGGTAGTTTATAAGGCAAGGTGGGGGGATTAGTTTACTTGGATGCGGATTGTGGGTGGTAACTGCGGAGAGTGTTGGAAAAGCTAGGGAAGTGAGAACTGTCCTTTAGGACGGTGTGAGGAAAGGGGTTACTTTTTTATATTCAAACTAGTGGAGTTGTGGAGTTAATGAGCCATATGATCACAGTTTCATTGCCGGCCGTCGGACCCCACCCGGACGAAACCACTAGAAATCGCCCAACCCCATTCTCTCCAAGACGCGCTTCTTTCTCCCACAGGAGGTATACGATGAGCACGGCAAGTCAAACGTCCCAAGTGGCCAGTGCTGATGTTTTTAGGCTGGAGGACTTTTCTTCGGCGAAGGTCGACTATTCTGCGTATGTGTATCACCGATTGTGCAGGGCCGATGAGTTTGAGGAAGGGGGGGCAAACCCTTTACGGTGGAGGGGACGCACCTGGCGGCTTTTCTGTGCAGGGGGAAATACTGTGCGGTGGACAATCGCTGTCCGCACATGGGGTATCCCATGTCCAAGGGCAGCGTGCGCGATGGCGTGTTGATATGCCATTGGCACCACTGGGAGTTCGATTTGAATACCGGGGGCTGTTTGTTGACCTCGGGGGACGACCTCAAGGCGTTTCCGGTGGAAGTGCGCGAGGACGGGTATTTGTACGTGGGAGTTTCGCCGGGGGAGCGGGAGGAAGCGCGGCGGCGGTTGGTGGGGCGCGGCAAGCGGGCGCTGGAGCAGGGGTTGAAAGATCGCAGTTCTTTTCTCATTGCGAAGGCGGTGGCGGCGTTGCGAGAGGCCGGGGCCACGCCGCTGGAAATTATTCAGCAGGGGCTGTTTTACGGGGCGTATAAGAAGCGGTTTGGTTAAAGTGCGACACATTTGGCCACTGTGATTTTGAGCATGGCAATGCGAATCATGTTTTCGGCGACCTCAGTGCGAATCTCGA